>NZ_RZQT01000004.1:476-131144 GCF_003998485.1 Mesorhizobium sp. M7A.F.Ca.CA.001.04.2.1 | reverse complement strand
GGTCGAGGGCCTCGAGGCTGGCCACGAGGTGCTGACCGCAACCGGTTTTCCGGTGATGATCAAGGCGGCGGCAGGCGGCGGCGGGCGGGGCATCCGCATCGCGAACTCGCTCGCCGAGTTCGAACAAGCCTTTCCTCAGGCCGAAGCAGAAGCCCTCGCCGCTTTTGGCGACGGTGGTCTCTACATGGAAAAGGTGATCGGCAAGGCCCGCCATATCGAGGTGCAGGTGCTGGCAGACGGAAGCGATGCCATCCACTGCTACGAGCGGGAGTGCTCGCTGCAGCGGCGACGCCAGAAAGTTTGGGAGGAGGCGCCGTCGCGCGCACTTTCAGCCAGGCTGCGCGAGGAGCTCTGCGCTTCGGCGGTCGCTTTGGCCAAGGCGGTCAAATACTCTGGTGCCGGCACGGTAGAGTATCTTTATGACGATGAAGCAGACCGCTTCTACTTCATCGAGATGAACACCCGTATCCAGGTCGAGCACCCGGTCACCGAGGCGATCACCGGCATCGATCTCGTTGCGGAGATGCTTCGCATCGCCGGCGGCGAGAAGCTGCGGATCCGGCAAGGCGATGTCTCCGTCAAGGGGCATGCGATCGAAGTGCGGCTCAATGCCGAAGACCCGGCGAAGGAGTTCGCTCCATTCCCCGGGCAGGTGGCTGGGCTTCGCATTCCCGGCGGTCCGGGCGTACGCTTCGATTCGATGCTCTACCAAGGCTATCAGGTACCGCCCTTTTATGACTCGCTGCTTGCCAAGCTGATCGTGCATGCAGAGACGCGCGAGGCGGCGATAGTGCGCCTGATCCGCGCGCTCAATGAGCTGAAGATCGACGGACTCAAGACCACCAAGCCGCTGTTTCTTGCGCTGGCCGCCGATCCGGCGGTGCGGGCGGGAGACGTGCATACACGCTGGCTGGAAGGCTGGCTCATCGAAAACGCCGCAGCATTGGCGGGTTAGGGAGGACCGATGTCGATACGATTCAACTTCGGCGGTGACGAACATATCTTCGGCGAGGTGTCCGAAGAAATGTCGCTCACCTCCTTCTTTACCGGCCTTTCGATGACCAACGCGGTGCGTACGGCAGACATCCGAGGCGTCACCGAGATCTGCCCAGCCAACGCCAGCTTCCAGATTCGCTTCAACCCCGACATCGTCAAGCCGCAGGATTTGCTCAGCGAACTGAAGTCGATGGAAGAGGCGGCCTCGAAGGCGGACCCGGTGCTGAAGACCCGGATCATCGAACTGCCGGTTTATTTCCAGGATCCATGGACGCGTGAAACCTGCTTGCGCTTCCGCGAGCGCCATCAGGACCCCTCCTCCACCGATCTTGAATATTCGGCACGCATCAACGGCTACGCCACGGTGGAAGAGTTTATCGCGGCCTATTCCGGCCAGCCCTGGTTCGTATCGATGGTCGGCTTCGTCGCCGGACTGCCCTTCCTGTACCAGATGGTTGAGCGCAAGAAACAGATTCAGGCGCCGAAATACTTGCGTCCACGCACCGACACTCCCAAGCTCACCATTGGCCATGGCGGCTGCTTTGCAGCGATCTATTCGGTACGCGGCGCTGGCGGCTACCAGATGTATGGCATAACCCCGGCCCCGATCTACGACCCGACCAGGAAGGTGCGCTACCTCGCCGATGACATGTGCCTGTTCAAGCCAGGCGATATCGTCAAGTTCAAGGCCATTGGCCGCGATGACTACGACGCCACGCTTGAGGAAATCGAAGCCAATCGGTGGCAGCCGACGGTTCGCGAGTGCACCTTCAGCCTGAAGGATTTCAACAGCGACATTTACGGCACCAATGCAAAGCTGATGGAGCTTATCAATGGCCGTTAAGGTAATCTCTCCCGGCCTCTCCACTTCCGTGCAGGACCTTGGCCGACCCGGCCACTATCATGTCGGCATTCCAGAAGGCGGCGGCATGGACCGCTTTGCGACACGCATCGCAAACCTGCTTGTCGGCAACGATCCGGGTGCCGCGGTGCTCGAAGCCACTTTCATGGGTCCCGAACTCGAATTCACCCAATCCGCGGTCGTCGCCGTCACAGGTGGAGAGCTCCCACCCAAACTCAATGGCGAGGAACGGTCGACGTGGGAAAGTTTTCCGGTGAAGGCCGGTGACCGGCTTTCCTTCGGCTTCCTCAAGAGCGGCGCGCGCGCTTATCTGGCCGTCTCCGGCGGCATCGACGTACCCGTGGTTCTCGGTTCGCGCTCGACTTACATTCTGGGCGCGCTTGGCGGCCATCAGGGCCGCACGCTGAAGGCGGGCGATGAGCTTCCCCTCGGCGAAGGTTCCGGCAAAGCCGGTCTTTCACTGCCTGCAAATCTGCGCCGCGCGCGCAATAGCCCGGCGGAACTCAGAATGCTTCCCGGCATATACTGGCATCGGATCACTGAGGCTGCCGGCAATCGGTTCTTTGAGGAAACCTGGAAGGTCGCGCCCGAAGCCGACCGTATCGGCTATCGCTTCCGGGGCGGAACGCCGCTGGAATTCGTCGAGCGCGAGCAGCCTTTCGGTGCGGGCTCCGACCCCTCGAACATCGTCGATGCCTGCTATCCCTACGGATCTGTCCAAGTGCCGAGTGGCACGGAGCCGATCGTTCTTCACCGGGACGCGGTTTCGGGTGGCGGGTACATGATGCTGGGCGTGGTGATATCGGCCGACATGGACCTTATCGCCCAGCTCCAGCCGCACACCCCGGCGCGCTTCGTCCCGGTGACGCTGGAAGACGCGCTTGCCGCGCGAACCGAACAGCGCGCCGCGCTGGCGCGTGCTGAAGGGCATCTGGCCGGCTGACGTCAGCCGGGAATGCCGGCGGAGGAGCCGGAGGCGAGGAGATCGGCCGGCCAAAACCGACCGCGCGTGGCGGAAGACAAAATCCGGTGCGCGAAACGACAAGACGACGCCGGGCAACGGCGTGAATTTGGCACCCGAGCAGTCCGCTAGAGACCGCCGGAACCGACAGGGGAAGACATTTGCAACGTGGCTGGCCGCAAGGCCGGATGCTTCGCGCCTTTCCGTCGGTAGAAAGAAGGAAAGGGTCATGAGTCATCTGAGCGCGGAGAACGTCTCGGTATCGTTTGCGGGGCTGAAGGCCCTGTCATCGGTAGACCTCCAAATTACGCCCGGCCGCATCAGTGGCCTCATCGGCCCGAATGGCGCTGGCAAGACCACGCTCGTCAACGTGCTGACCGGCTTCCAGGCACCGACGGAAGGCACCATCAAGCTCGACGGGGAAGCACTCACGGGTCTCAAGCCGCATCAGGTCCGGCGGCGCGGCATTGCCCGCACCTTTCAGGGTGGGCGGCTCTTCCGCGACCTGCCTGTGCTGGACAATTTGGAGGTAACGGGCGTTGGCCTGGGAATGAGCCGGCGCGCTGCCATCGCCGAAGCGGAAGCAATGCTCGACTGGATAGGCATCGGTGCGCTGGGTACCCGCATCGCCGGAACGTTGCCATACACGGACGAGCGCCGCGTCGCCATTGGCCGCGCCCTGATGGGACGGCCCGCATACATCCTGCTCGACGAGCCCGCGGCTGGCATGAGCGCACTGGAGGCGCGGGAGCTTTCCGCCCTGATAAGACACATCGCCAGCGATCTCGGCTGTGGTGTCCTGCTCATCGAGCACAATGTCGGGCTGGTGCTCGGCCTTTGCCAGCATATCGTCGTGCTCGATTCCGGAGCGATTATCGAGGAAGGACCGCCTGCCGCGATCCGCGACAGCGAGAAGGTGCGCCACGCCTATATGGGCACGGCCGCGAACACCGACCTGCCTGTGCTGGAGGCGATGGAATGAGCCTGCTCGCCCTTTCCGACATCACCATCCGCTACAGCCGTCTCACGGCGGTCCGCAATGTCTCCTTCTCCATGGACGAGGGAGAAATCCTGTTCATCACCGGCCCGAACGGAGCCGGGAAGTCTTCGCTGCTGCGCGCGATCGCCGGTGTTACGCCGGTGGCGGGCGGCCGGATCGACCTTGCAGGTCATGAGATCACCGGCCAGGCGCCGGAGAACATCGCCCGGCTCGGATTCTCCATGGTGCCGGAGGGGCGCGATGTCTTCGGCTCGCTGACGACCGAAGAGAACCTTCTGGTCGGAACCGGCATGCACGCCCGCGAACGCGGCTGGCGCAGCCGAGCGGCCGACGAACTCGAAGCCGTCTACGCAACCTTCCCGATGCTGAAAGAGAGGCGGCACGGGCAGGCGGGATTGCTGTCCGGCGGGCAGCAGCAAATGCTGGTCATCGGCCGCGCGCTGATGACCAATCCGCGGCTTGTAGCCATCGACGAGCCTTCACTGGGCCTCGCCCCCAACATCAACGACCAGGTCTACGAGCGGCTGATCGCGCTGCGTGCGCAGCGCCAGCTCACGCTCCTGATCGTTGAGCAGAGCTCGGCCCGGGCGATGATGGTGGGCGGGCGGATGATCCTGATGCGTGGCGGACAGATCGTGCTCGATGGCGACGCGCGGACGCTCGGCAATGGCGAGGCGATCCAGGCTGCCTATTTCGGCTACGAGGACAATTGAGATGCTTCAGATCCTGTTCGACGCACTCTCGCTTGGTTCGCTCTACGCGCTCGGGGCGCTCGGCATTGCCCTTATCTTCGGCGTCATGCGGCTCGTGAACTTCGCGCATGGCGACGTCATCGCCTTCTGCGTCTTCGCCCTGTTATGGCCGTCTACGGACGCAATGGCCATCGTCTTCGCCGGCCAATTGCCGTGGTACCTGCTGTTGCCATTCGTGCTCCTCTGCGGGGCCGGGCTGTCGGTGCTGTGCGAAATCGTCGTCTTCAGGCGGTTTCGTCAGGCAAATCCGGCAACCATGATGATCGCCTCCTTCGCGCTCGGTTTCGTCATTCGCTACTTCCTGCTCATGCTTTTCTCCAGTCGGCCGAAATCGATCTCGCTGCTGCCCGAACTGTCCCAGCCGGTGGAGATCCTTGGTGCCAGGCTTCCCCTCCTCCAGCTCATAACGATCGTGGCCACGATGGTCATCCTGATCGGCCTGACACTGTTCCTCCGTCAAACCCGCTTCGGCCTGGAGATGCGGGCGGCGGCCGAGAACTTCTCGATGGCCCGAATGCTGGGTGTGCGTGCGAACCGGGTTATCATGGGCGCGTTCGCCCTCTCCGGCGCGTTGGCCGCCGCCATTGCACTGATCTTTGGCGCCCAGACAGGCACGCTGGACATCCAGATGGGCGCCTCGATCATGTTGATGGCCTTCATCGCCACCGTCATTGGCGGCCTCGGCAGCCTCGGGGGAGCCGTGCTCGCCGGCTTCCTGCTGGGTGCCGCCTCGGTGATCATGCAAGTCATGCTGCCCATCGACGCCCGGCCATTCCGCGATGCCTTTGTCTATGGAGCGGTCATCCTCGTCCTCCTCTTCCGCCCACAGGGGCTTATTGCCGCGCGCGGCACCAAGGAAAGGATCTGATTTCATGGGTGTCGCCGCCTCCCTCACCAACTCTACCGCTGCCGGTGCCCCGGCTGCCGAGCGAAAGCCCGCCCGCTTCGCGCTTGCCCGCCGCACAATCCTGACACCGGTCCTGCTTTCTCTGCTGCTGCTGGCCATCGCGCTGATCACGGTGATGACCGGATCGCGGCCCTTCAACCAGACGGTGATCGACGTGTTCGTCCGTGTCATCCTCGTCGTGGGCCTATACATCTTTATCGGGAATTCGGGCGTTCTCAGCTTCGGGCATATCGGCTTCACCTGCCTTGGCGCCTACGCGGCCGCGTGGCTCACCATCAATCCGATGATGAAACGCGGTTCGCTGCCGGGACTGCCCGAATGGCTGCTGGCGACCCGATTGCCGTACTGGCAATCGGCTATGCTGGCAGCATTGTTCGCCGCCCTCGCCGCTCTCATCTTCGGGCGGGTGCTGATGCGATTATCGGGCATCGCGGCTTCGATCGCGACCTTCGCGATGCTCGCCATGATCAACACAATTTATTCCAACTGGGAGAGCGTGACCGGAGCGACCTCATCGGTCGTCGGCATTCCGATCGTACGCGTGATCTGGCCGTATCTCATCGGCGCCGTGGTCGCGATCTTCATCGCCTGGGCGCACGCGATCTCCCGGTCCGGCCTGGCCCTTCGTGCTGCCCGCGACGAGCCCACCGCCGCCGCGGCTTCCGGTATCGACATTCCCAGGGAAAGATTGGTGGCATTCGTCATATCAGGCGCGGTGATGGGGCTGGGCGGTGCGCTCATGGCTCATTCCATCGGCGTGGTCACACCCGACACATTCTATCTCGGTCTCACCTTCATCACCCTTTCCATGCTCGTCGTCGGCGGCATGGGCAGCCTGTCGGGGGGTGTGGTGGGTGTCGTCCTGCTGTCCGCCCTTATCCAGGCGCTGCGCTGGCTGGAGGCAGGCGTATCGCTCGGCGAGTCCACTTTCGCCCTCCCGAAAGGGGTTCAGGAAATAGCCCTCGGCGTCATCATGATCGTGATCCTCGCGCTTCGCCCATCCGGACTCATGGGCAATCGCGAGATCACCTTACCCCGCAGCAGTCGCAACAAGTGACCGGCGGCACAAGCCCGACCGGAAAACAAAAAGGAGACGTGCATGACATACAAAATGAGAATTGTCGCAACCGCTCTGGCCTCGATGTCCATCGCATACCCGGCCCTGGCCGATGACAAGACCATCGTCATCGGCTTCGCCACTGCGGAGTCGGGCTTCATGGAAGCCTATGACAAGCCTGCGCAGGAGGCGGCCTTGATCCGCATCGACGAGATCAATGCGGCTGGCGGTCTGCTTGGAAAGCAGATCAAGGTCGTCAAGGCCGACACCAAGTCCGACCGGGCCGAAGGCGCCAAGGCGGGCCTCTCCGTGCTCGACCAGGGCGCGGATCTCGTGGTCGTCTCGTGCGACTACGACTTCGGATCGCCGGCTGCGCTCGCGGCCGAGGACGCGGGCCGTATCTCCTTCTTCCTGTGCGCGGAATCGGTCAAGGCCGGTATCCAGGGTGTCGGCCCGCACAGCTTCTCCGCGTCGGTGCTGGCGCCCGTGCAGGGCGCGACCATGGCCGAGTGGGCATTCAAGGAAAAAGGCGCAAAGGACTTCTACCGTCTGCTCGATACCTGGACGGCCTACAACAAGGGCATCTGCGACGGCTTCGACTGGATGATGCCGAAGCTCGAAGCCCAGGGCGCGAAGCTTGTCGGTGAAGACACCTTCAAGAACGAGGACGCCTCCATCGCCGCGCAGATCACCCGCATCAAGTCTCTGCCGAAGGAGCCGGATGCGATCATGCTTTGCACAATGATGCCGGGCGCTGTTTCGGCCATCAAGCAGCTTCGTGCCGCGGGCATCAACTCCATGATCCTGAATGGCTCGGGCGTCGACGGTAGTTATTGGCTATCCGCTGTGCCCGATCTGACGAACTTCTACGTCCCCGTTCAGGGATCGATCTATGGCGACGATCCCAATCCGGAAGTGCTGAAGTTCAATGCCACCTACAAGGCGAAGACAGGCGCCGATCCCTCGAGCCAGTATGTCTTTCCGGGTTACGTCATGGTCGACGTCTGGGCCAAGGCGGTGGAGCGTGCAGGCACGACCGATGCCGACGCCGTCGTCGCGGAACTGGAGAAGATGAAGAACGAGCCGACGCTGTTCGGGCCTCGTACCTTCACGCCGGAACTGCATCACCAGAACCAGACGCGGTACCTGATCGTCGAGACCAAGGCCGGCAAGCCGGGTGTTGTAGGCAACTGGACGATTTCCGAGCCGGTACCGATGGAAGCCTTGCTCAAGTAAGAAGATGGGCCGGGTAAGCCCGGCCCTTTCGTAGGATCTTGCCTTTGGACAAAAAACGAGGGCGGCCCGCTTGGACCGCCCTTCGTCGCCCGATGAATTCAGATTTTCGCTACCCTCGCGCTTTGCGGTAGGAATCCTTGAGCGCTATGAGCTCCCCCGAGAAAGCGAAGATATCGCAGCCGTCGACTTCGATTTGCTGCCCCGCTGCCGTGGTGCCGACGAAGCGCCATGATGAAAGCCCGGTGTCGCCCGTCACGACGTGCCGTCCTTTGGTCCACGCGGCCTTCGGGAAAGCATCGAACAGCGCTGCATAGGCGGCGCGCACGGCGTCACGCCCCATATGCTTGCGCCCTTCGGCATCGGGTCCAGCCGAGCCGTGGAAAGCGCAATTCTCAGCCATGCAGTCCATCAGCGCGCCCACGTCGCGGGCGTTCCAGGCTGCGAGGAACCGGTCGAGCACGGCGAGCCGCCTGGCTGCGAGGTCGCCAGCCTCAACGACCTCGACCTCCAGAAAGGCGAGCGGCGCATCGCCGGCATTGATGACGTTATGGGCCACACCCGTCCGCCGCGAATAGGGCACCCCTTGAGTGAGAGCGGCTTGCGATTGCGCGCCGTCCGGGCCTTCGAGACCGAGCTTGCCGTCCGTAAGCGGCACGATGACATAGTCATGGCCATGGATGTGCCAGCCGGTCTCGGCCCCGGTGGCAAAGCGCCATTCGGTGACCCGAAAGCGTTCGTCGTCGATATGGACGACCGGTTCGGCTTTCATGCGGGTCATTCGAGTCCCTCCTTGGCAACCGCACCGGTCAGGCGCCCAAGCGTCCGGCCCATGCGCGTCATGATTTCTTTCACATCGTCTTCTGTCGAGATCATCGGCGGGCAGAGCGCGAGCTGATCGCCGATGGCGCGGAAGATGAGGCCTTCCTCGTGGCCGATCCCTGCTGCGATACCCCCTGCGCGCCCAACCTTGGCGAAGGGGCGTTTCGTCGCCTTGTCTGCCACCAGCTCAACGGCGCCGATAAGACCGGTGCCCCGCGCTTCGCCGACAAGCGGGTGATCGGCAAATGAGCGGATGCCGGCCTGGAACGACGTCTCGAGGCGGGCCGCGTTTCCGATCAGGTCCCGCTCCTCGAAGATGGCCAGGTTTTCGAGACCCACTGCCGTCGCGACCGGATGACCTGACGCCGTGAAGCCGTGGCCGAAATTGCCGATCGTGGCGGTGTTGTCGGCGATCGCCTGATAGATCGCATCGGAGAAAATGACGGCGGCAAGTGGCATATAAGACGACGTGATTTGCTTGGAGACCGTCATGATATCAGGCGTGAAGCCGTATTTCTGAGCGCCGAAGGGCGTACCAAGCCGCCCGAAACCACAGATCACCTCGTCTGCTATCAGAATGATATCATTTGCCCTGCAGATTTTCTCCACGCCTTCCCAGTACCCGACCGGCGGTGGCAGAACGCCGCCGGCTGCCATGAGCGGCTCTCCTATGAAGGCTGCGATGGTGTCAGCCCCTTCTTCGGCGATCACCGCTTCCAGCTCGGCGAGCAGGCGCGCCGTGAAGGCGGCTTCGTCTTCGCCTGCCATGCCGAAGCGATAGAAGTGCGGGCAGGTCAGGTGGCGAACGGGAATGGCCGGCAGATCGAAGTCGCGATGGTTGACCGGCAGGCCTGTCAGGCTGCCGGAGGCGACGGTGATGCCGTGATAGCCCTTGGTCCGTGCCAGGAATTTCTTCTTTTTTGGCCGGCCCAGCGCGTTGTTCATGAACCACATCATCTTGACGATGGTGTCGTTGGCTTCCGAGCCCGACGACGTGAAGAAGACACGCGTCAGGTTTTCCGGCGTCATCTCCACGAGTTTCTCCGCCAGCCGGATGGATGGCTCATGCGCCTTGGAGGAGAAGGTGTGGTAGTAGGGCAGCTTCAGCATTTGCTGATAGGCAGCGTCGGCCAACCGCTTTTCCGAAAAGCCGACGCCCACCGACCACAGCCCGGCGAGCCCTTCGATGTATTCCTTGCCCCGCTCGTCATACACGCGGATGCCGTCGCCGCGGCTGATGATCAGCGGCCCGGTTTCTTCGTGCTGACGCAGGTTGGTGTAGGGGTGCATGGTGGTGGCGATGTCGGCGGCGGCGAGAGAGTTGGAAAGCGCATCCATGGAAGTCCTCAGCGGCTTGGGGAAATGGTTCGGGCGGTGAGTTCGAGATAGTCTTCGATCCCATGCGTGGAGCTTTCACGATTCGGGAGAATGAATCATGGCAGGCTGTCGGAATGCGTATCGATGATCCGTCGCATCAGCGCGGCGACGTCGCGCGCATTCGGCGGATCGGAGTGGATGCAGACGGTGTCGAAGTCGACCGGGCGGATCGTGCCGTCTGTCGTGACGAGCTCGTGTCGGCTAAGCGCCCCCACCATGCGGTGCTCGGCAAGCGTCAGGTCGATGGCCGACTGGACGCGCGGAATGATCAGGCTGCCGCCGGGAGCGTAGGCAAGATCGGGAAAGAACTCGCCCACGAAGGCAACGCCGAGTTCGGCTGCCGCCGTCTCGTGACAGGTTCCCGCCATGCCGAAGAGAGGGACGCCGAACGGCTTGACCGCCGCGGCAATTGCCCGGGCAGTGTCGACGTCGTGCGCGGCCATGCCGTAAATGATGCCATGCGGCTTGACATGGCTGAGCTCCCCGCCCTCGGCGGCCAGCATCCCTGTCAAAGCACCGATCTGGTAGAGGAAGGCGGCTGTCAGTTCCTCCGGCTGAAGTTTCATTTCGCGCCGGCCGAACCCCTCACGATCGGGAAGGGAGGGATGCGCGCCGACCCGCTTGCCATGCGAAAGCGCGAGGCGCACGGTCTTCAGCATCGTCCATGGATCGGAGGCGTGGAAGCCGCAGGCGATGTTGGCGCAATCGATATGAGGCATGATGCCGGCATCGTCGCCGAAGCGCCAGTTGCCGTAGCTTTCGCCCATGTCGCAGTTCAGGGTGACCATGGTTTGCTTGCCTCAGCCCAGAGTGTTCGACGCCCAGCCGGGGGCGATGTGCGGGAATTCCGGCGGTGGTTCGCGCTCATGCAGCAGTCGAAGCACACGCGGCGGCGTCAGTGGCAGCTGCCGCACCGGCTTACCGATGGCGCGTGCCACAGCGCAGCCGATCGCCGCGCCCACGGCCAGGATCGGGACCTCGCCCGCGCCCTTGGTGCCTAGAGGCCCCATCGACGGGGCGCCCTCGTAGAGGTCGGCGGCGACCGGAATCACGTCCTGCGCCAACGGCAGGCGATAGGTCTCGAAATCGTCCTGTGCGATGCGTCCATCGGCGGTGAGCGTCACCTCCTCATGCAACGCATAGCCCAGTCCCTGCACCACGCCGCCCTGTATCTGGCCCAGGATGGCGCGCGGGTTGAGCGCGCGGCCGACATCTTGAACCACGCGATAGGCCAGCACCTCGACATGGCCGGTCTCGGGGTCGACCGCGACCTCGGCCTCGTGAACGACGAAGACGGGAATGTCGAGCGCATCGATGAAATGCCCCATCGCGCAGCCGGACATTGCCGGAGTGTTCCTGGCGGTAAAGGCTCCGCTTCCGGTGATCGGGCCGGTGGTTGCCTGCGCATGGGCGACGACAGCGGGGATCGACATGCCGGAACCGGGACGTCCCGTGATCTCGACACGACCGTCCCGCAGCACCAAGTCTTCCGGTCGGGTCTGCAGCATCTCGCCGGCGGTCCGCAGCAGCTTCTCCCGCACGTCCGCGCAGGCGGCCACACTTGCCGCGCCGATGGACACGGTGGTTCGTCCGCCGCCAACACCGACATCGAGACCGGCGGCATCCGTATCGGCTTCGCGCACGATCACCTGGTCGGGAGCAAGCCCGAGCTGCCCGGCCACGATCTGCGGCAGGGACTGCACCATCGTGCCGGACCCGATCTCCACACCCGAGGTGACCAACGTTGCGCTACCGTCGGCGTTCAAATTCACCGTCGCCGCCGAAGGCCCGACGAAAACGAACCATGTGCCGACCGTGGTCGCAATTCCATAGAGCCTGCCGTCGGCCTTCGCTTCCGATGTGCCGGTACTGGCACGCAACGCCTCCATGCGATCGAGCATCGGAGCCAGCACGTCGGCCTCGAAAACCTGGCCCGTGGCACCGAGATCGCCATCTCCCAGGACATTTTTCTTCCGGAACTCCATCGGGTCGAAGCCTAGCGCATCGCAGATTTCGTCGGTGTGCCGCTCCAACGCGAAGGTGTTGTAGACGCCGTTGCAAGCGCGGAAAGCGCCGTTGGGTGGTGTGTTGGTGTATACGGCGCGGCTGACGAGCCGCGTTGCGCCAACCCTGTAATTGCCACCCAGCGTGTGCGCCGTCATCGTCGTCAGAAAAACCTGTTCGCCTCCATACGCGCCGCAGTCCATCAGCACGACCGCCTCGCGCCCGGCGATGTATCCTTCGGCGGTGACGGCGGAGCGGATGCGGATTTCCGCATTCTCGCGACAGAGGCAGGTTGCCATCTCTTCCTGCCGGGTGTTTTCCAGGACCACCGTGCGCCCGGTCATCCGCGCCAGAAGTGCCGTGATCGGCTCGATGGACGCATCGAATTTCAGGCCGAACCCGCCGCCGACAGGCGGCACGGTGACCCGCACACGCCCGGGCGCAAGCTGCATGACCCTTCCGGTGACGTTGCGAACTGTCCAAGGCACCTGCGTCGATGTCTGGATGTGAGCACGACCGTCCTCCCAGGAGCCGATGGCAACGCGCGGTTCGAAGGGCACATGGCTCTGCCGGCCGACGGTGAAGCTGCTCTCGACAATGCGTATGTCGGGACGGGCGAAGGCCGCATCGACGTCACCGCGGCTGGATTTTGCCTCCCATGCGATGTTGCCGGCACGTGCACCGCCCTCGGTGATCACCTCATAGCCGCGCCAGCCTTCATGGACGAGACGGGCGGCAGGCTGGAGCGCTTCGGCCATGGTGGATACCGGTGCCAGCGGCTCGACCTCGAGCACGATGGCGGCAAGCGCCGCCCGCGCCTGCTTCTCCGTCTCGGCGGCAACGACGGCGATTGGCTCGCCATGATAGCGGATCGTGTCGATGGCCAGGAGCGGATGGTCGGCAATGCCGATGCCGTAGAGCCCTGGCGCGTCGGCGCCGGTCGCCACTGCGCGCACACCAGGACAGCGAAGTGCCGCCGAAACATCGAGCTTGCGGATACGCCCCGCGGCAACGGTCGACCGCAGCAGCACGGCATGCAACATGTCGGGACGAACCCGGTCGTTGGTGTATTTCGTGCGCCCGCGCAGCTTGTCCTGCGCATCGCGGCGGGGAAGATTCATCACCGTGGCGGACAGCTCAGACATGGATGCCTCCCACCGACTGGCCAGCCTTCCGCGCTTGGTCGAGGCAGTCGGCCACGGCGTCGACGATCCGCTCATATCCGGTGCAGCGGCAGATGTTGCCGACCATCGCGGCCTTGATGTCGGGGCGGCTCGCATGCGGGTTGTCACGCACGAACGCCGAAAGGCTCATGACCATTCCCGGGAAACACATGCCGCATTGCACGGCATCGGCCCCCTCGAAATTGGCCTGGAGCGGGTGCAGCGCCTGGTTGCCGGAACTCAATCCCTCGATGGTCGTCACCGCGCATCCCTGGACGAGGCCAATCGGCTTCAGGCAGGACGGCACCGCCTCATCGTCGACATGCACGGTGCACGCGCCGCAGAAGCCTTCGCGGCACACGGCTTTGGTCCCCGTCAGGAATCGTTCCTGCCGCAGGATGTCGACGAGCGGCGTCATCGGATCGCCATCAAAGCGGCAGTCCTCGCCATTCAGCTGGAATATCACGGTCATACCAGGCGCCCGGTCTTGAGAAGTGCGGCAACACCGCGCTTGACCAGAGGCGCAAGAACCTGGCGCCGGTACCAACCCTCCGCTTCCTTGCCGTCACGTCCCTGAAAATCATTGTGCTCCAGCGCAAGCTCGGCGGTGCGTTCCGGATCGAACGCAGAGGCAGAGTCCGCCGCCATGGCCTGTTCGAGCGCCGTCCAGCGCCGCGCTACCGGCTCCACCGAGCCGACGGCAATGCGACATCGTTTGTCCTTGTCCACCGCAAGCGAGACGATGGCGACCGGGTAGTCGCCGGCTTTCCGAAGCGGCAGGCGGATATGCGCGCTTGCGACAAGGTCGCGGCGCAGATGAATTCTCGTGACAATCGCTTCGGCCAGCAGCGCATGCCTGTCTTTGAGGAAATCCGAAATACCGATGAGTTTTGGGCCTTCGAACGTCTCCAGCTCTACCGTCGCCTCACAGACGAGAAGCGCGGGGGCGAGATCGGCGGCGGCAAAGTCGAGGGCACAAAGGTTGCCGCCCACGGTGGCGACCCTTCGGATGCCGGGATTGGCCGCATTCTCCGCCGCGGCAACCAGACCTTCGAAGCCCGCTGCCCCATGCAACGCGCGGCCAAGGACTGCATGGGTAACGGCTGCGCCGATCACGACATGGTCGGGTTCGATTTCGACCTTGGACAAGGCCGGTATTCGGTGGAGTGCGACCACCGCCTCGGGAAGATCGACCCCGCGCCGTGGATCACGCATCATCCAGGTACCGCCGGCAAGCACCGCCGCGCCTTGCCGGCGTGCGGCCATTGCCTCTTCAATCGTGCTGGCTGCGGTGAACGATCGTTCCACGCTCGGTGCCATCTGTCATACCCCTCGGAAGCAGCCAACTTTCGCGGCGCTGCAGCATTGTTGCTCCAGCTTTAGGCTCCTGTGAAATAGTAATTCTTTGAATATGGTATCGAAAAAACAGATAACTCGGGCATCCCGCGAGCGCCCGCAAGATTGCGGCGCGCTCGCTAGCGCTCAGACCCAGTGGGCAACGGTCCGTTTCTCAAAACTCTCCCGGAACTGGGCGGTGGTTTTGGGAAGTAGTTCGCCAGTCTCCCAGTCGAGGATCACGGCATAGTGCCGAACCGCATCGAGCGTATCGATCTCGCCGGAGCGGTATTTGCGCGCGACCTCCTCGGGATCCATGCGTGCCCAGTCCTTCCGTTTCGCCCGGATGTCGGCACGGCAGGCTTCGGTTGCCGTCCCGTCGATTTCGTACTGGCACAGGTCGCGGTCGATTTCGCGGATCACCACGCCGTAGTCAGTCCTGGCGCGCTCCAGAGAAACGTAGTCGTCGATCACGTCCTCCATCACCTTGCGGGGCTCGCGCTCCAATGGATCGCCGAAACCGCCGCCGCCGGCCGTCGGACGAGCGAACTGGTCGCCTGTGTGGACGGAGTAATCGGAGAACACGGAGCCGAGCCAGATCTCGGTCTCTTCTCCGGCGCGCTTCATGGTCAAGCCGTGGGGCATCGACGGCAGCCCCCCTTCGACGCCCCAGACGACAGCGCGCTCACGGTCGCAAATATAGGACATGACGGCATTTTCAGCCTCAAGCAGCAACGAGGTCTTCTGCACGCCGACGCCGCCCCGCCATTTGCCGGGTCCGGCTGAATCCTGCTTGATCTGGAACTCGACCGTCCGAGTCGGATTCACCCGCTCGTTGCCTTCGTTCGGCTGCGACATCAGCCCGGTTCCGAAGCAGGCGGTGGTGACATCGGCACCATCCTTGCCGTTGCGCCCGCCCCAGCCGCCAGGCAGCCATTCGTAGAACATGAAGATCGGCTTTTCGGGTTTGCGCGCATCCCGTCCCCCGGCCAGCAGATATTCGAGGTTGAAGGCGCAGGCGATAGCGCGTTCGGGCATGATCTTCGACCACATCTCGAAGATCGCGTTCATGATCTTTTCAAACGGCATCAGGAACCCGGTCACCGCCACCGGCCATTCCGCGCTGACGATGCTGTTCTTCGGCGCGGTCACCTCGATCATCCGGTAAAACCCGCTGTTGAGCGGGAGGTCCGGAAAGAAGGTTTTCATGCCGGCGACCACGGCCGAGAAGGTCGCGCCCGGTGCGGAATTGTACATCGAGGCAATGGTCGAGTGGCTTCCCGTAAAATCGTAGTGGATCGTGTCGCCCTTGATCGTCATCTTGATGCGTATCGGGATCATGCCTTCGCCGGCACCGAGATCCCGATCGATGTAGTCGACCGTCTCCCAGGTGCCGTCGGGCAGGTCCGCGAGACGCTTTCGCACCGCACGTTCGACGTAGTCCTGGACCTCCTCCATACCGCGCATGACTTGACCGCGGCCGTACTTCTTGACCAGCCGCAACAGTTCGCGCTCGGCAGCCAGCGTCGCCTGCGCCTGGGAATGGATGTCGCCGATGATCGATGCCGGATCGCGCGTGTTGGCCGCGATCATGTTGGCGACGTCGGAGCAGAAGCGGCCGCGCTGGAAAAGGCGCAACGGCGTGATCCGCAGGCCTTCGCGGAACATATCGCGGGCGGTGACATCGAAGGAGCCCGGCACCGAGCCGCCAAGATCCGACCAGTGGCCGTTCGACTGGGAGAAGCCGATCAGTTTGTCTTCGTCGAAGATCGGCCGGACGAGCCGAACGTCGCTGAAATGCGTACCGCCGGCATAGGGATCGTTGATTGCGTAGACATCGCCGGGTGCCATATCGCCTTCGAAGACCCGGATCACTTCCTTACACGTGTTGTGCAGTGTGCCGACATGGACCGCGATGTCGTAGTTGCCCTGGGCGACGGAGTTGCCATCGGCGTCGTGCAGGGCATTCGAAAAGTCTCGGTTGTAGATGACGAAGGAATAGCAGGTGCGAAGCATCTGTTCGGCCATCTGGTCGACGGTGGTGATGAAGGAGTTCTTCAGCACCTCGAACGTTACCGGATCTAGGCCAGGGCCCGTTTCAATCAGCTTTGTCATGTCTCAGCCTTTCGTCACGATGAGAATGTTCAGGAAGCCGTCGACGGTCGCGCTCATTCCCGGCGGAACCACGGTGGTGGAATCGAACTGTTCGACGATGGCGGGTCCCGCAAAGGCAGCGCCGGCGCTGAGTTGATCGCGTTCATAGACAGCCGCGTCATGAGATACGCCGTCGAACCAGACGCCGCGGCGGCCAAGCGGCTCGGGCACATGAGGCAAGACTTCGTGTCGCGGTATCTCGGCTTTCGGGACGATGCCGATCGCCTTGACCGCGATGCGGAAGATCGACACCGGCGCGTCTTCGCGGCGGTAGTTGAACTCGCGTTCGTGTTCGTTGTGGAATGCCTCGATCAGCGGGCAGATGCTCTCGATCCGCGCCGGGGCTGACACCGCGAGCGAGCGCCATTGGCCCTGGTACATCATCTCGACCGTGCGCTGCAGCGCCATGTCTTCCTGCGCCACGCCCTCATGGCCCAGACGCTCAACCGCCTGTTTTTCCATCAGAACGAAGGCTGCCTGCATCTCGGCGGGCGAGACAGTCGAAGCATCGGCCATGAAGCTTTCGGAGAAATCGTGCTGCACGTCGACGAGAAGGCAACCGAGCGCGGAGGTGACGCCGGGATTGGGCGGTACGATCACGGTTGGAATCGAAAGCTCCTTGGCCACGGCCGCTCCGTGCAAAGCGCCAGCACCGCCGAATGCGACCAGCGCAAAGTCGCGCGGGTCGTAGCCTCGGCTGATGGAGAGAAGCCGGACGGCATTGCCCATATTGGCGTTGGCGACGGCGATGATCGCCTCGGCCGCCTGGTGGAGTTCCATGCCGAAGGGTTCCGCCACCGTCTCCTGAACCGCCTGGGTGGCCAGAGCGGGGTCGAGCGTGATCTTGCCGCCCGCAAGGCTGGTGCCGAGACGGCCGAGCACGACATTGGCGTCGGTGTTGGTGGCGGTGCGGTTGCCATTCTTGTAGCAGGCCGGACCTCGAAAAGCCCCAGCGGACTGCGGTCCGTTGCGCAAGCTGCCGCCCTCGTCCTGCCATGCCAACGATCCGCCGCCCGCACCGATGGTCAGCACCTCGATGGAGGGGAAGCGGATCGGATATCCGAATTCGATGTACCAGTCTTTCGTGATGCGCGACTCCCCGTTCCAGGCCAGCGAGACGTCGGTGCTGGTGCCGCCCATATCGAAGCCGATCGAGTTCGGGAAGCCACAGAGATTTCCGATAAAGCGGCTTGCGATCGCGCCGGCGGCGATGCCGGATCCCGCGAGCCGAGCCGAGAAATCCCTGACGCTCGCGGGCGTCATGACCCCGCCACCGCTGTGCAGCAACAGGAGATCTCGCTTGTATCCGGCGTCGGCAAGCCTTTCTCCGAGACGCGACACGTAGTCGACGACGACCGGGGCGCAGACGGCGTTCGCCATGGTGGTGGAAAAACGTTCGTGCTCGAAGATTTCCGGCATCACCTCCGAGGAGATCGAGACCGGCAGATCCGGCATTGCCTCCTTCAGGATCTCACGCATGCGGCGCTCGTTGGCGCCGTTGACATAGGAGTTCATGAAGCAGACGGCGATCGACTTGACCTGCCGTTTCTTGAGAATCTCCGCGACACGACGCGCGGCCTCTTCGTCCAACGCTTCCAGGATCGTGCCCTCGGCACTGACCCGTTCCCGGACGGTCAGCCGGTCGCGGCGCGGGATATAGGGCTTGGCGACATCTTTGTAGGTGTCCCAGAGATCTTCCTTGTTGGCGCGACGGATCTCTACAACGTCACGAAAACCCTCGCTGCAGACCATTGCGGTGCGCGGCAGACGGCGGGTGATCAGCGCATTGGTGGCGACCGTCGTACCATGAGAGAACATCGTTACCTCCGAAAGATCGATGCGCCCCTGCTCCACGCCATTCATGATGGCCTGCATGGGATCGTCAGGCGTGGAGGCGGTTTTTTCGATGCGGATCGCTCCGCTGTCTTCGTCCATGATGCAGATGTCGGTGAAAGTCCCTCCGACATCGACGGCAACTCTGATTCGGCTCATGACAGTTCCTTCGCAAGGTCTTGCGGGCAAAGCCCCGCCTTCGTCGCCCCTTGCCGGGGAGACGTTGCATGAATGGTGGAATTGGCCCGGATTTCGTCGGGACTAGTGGCGCTCTCGCGAGGCCGAAGAGCCGCCCGCCCGGTTCGCTGCTTCGCGACGGGTATCCGTCGGTGCGCAGCCGAACCGCGTCCGGTAGTGCTTGCAGAACTGGGACTGGTCGGCGAAGCCCCAGCGGTAAGCGATCTCGGCTACGCTGCTGATGTTGGTCACCGACATCAGCTCCTCGGCGCAAAGTTCAAGCCGGGCGTCGCGGATGAAGCCGTTGATCGACTGGTTGCTGTCCTGAAAAAGGACCTGCAGGTAACGCAGGGAGATGCCGCAGGCATCAGCCACCGCCTGCGGGCCGAGGTCGGAATTCTTCAGGTTGTCGCGAATATACTGCTCGGCACGATGCAAATGGCCGGCCCGGATCGACGAGATGCTGCTGTCCAGCACGCGATCGTCGCTCACGATCGACAGGCACAGCATTTCCAGGATGTGCCTGCCCATCATCTCACGAGCGACTTCAGTAATCTCATCGAGATGGCCGATCGTGGTTCGCACCGTGTCGAGGAAGAGCGCGGCGATGCCTTGGGTCGCGTCGAAACTGAGCGCACTGAGCCGTTCGGCGGATCCGATCCGTGCCCGAACGCTCGATGATGGTACCTTGAGGACCCACAGCGCGTTTGGCTTGCCGTGCCAGAATTCGTAAGGCGCATCTCCCCGCTCGACGAGAAAGCCCCCCGGCCTGCAATTGACGGTTCTCGACCCTTGCGAGAAATTCACCTCCGACATCTCCGGGATCGTGATGAGCAGGCTGGCGTCACGCTCGTTGAGGAAGTGGCGGCGGTGGCGACGATAGCTTACGGCATCGCAGCGCATTTTAGACACGCTGACGAGCCCAAGCGAGAAGGTTTCCAGCGTGCCTGAAAATTCGCGACGGTTCCGATACTCGGTGTCGAGCGGAAAATAGGCTTCGGTAACAGCGGCTTGCCAGGCATCACCGCCTGCGGGACCGCCGATCGTATCGACGACGTATTTCATTCCCCGACCTTTCTGGTTGGCCCGGTTAGCCCGGTGTTTTTTTGAAGATTACAGGAATCCGCCCGCGCGTATTGGTCAAAAACGAATAAACTTATGTGGTCGGCTAGCCCAGACCGGAGCTCGCGACCAGCCTTGGGCGTGCAAACCGCCAGCCGACTTGGAGCCATGCAGTCTTTTCGCATACTCATTCAGGATAAGTTGTCGGCTTCCAGATGTGGGTGGAAATGATGTCCCGCAGTTCCGTGCGCACCGCACGGAAGAGTGGGCGAAAGTTCGAGGACATCGGTCGCTGCGACGAGGTCGCGAGGATCAGCTGTCGGGTAATCGGCGGGTCGAATGGCCAGACCTGGATGCGGCCAGCCTCAACAAGGAGATGGACGGAGGCATAGGGCAGAACCGTATATCCTGTGCCCTCCTCGACCAGAAGCAAGGTTGAAGGCATTGCCTCCAGTTCCATCTCGACACGCGGATAGATGCCATGCTCCGCCAAGGTGTTGTCGATAAGTCGCCGCAGCCCGTGTGGGCGGCTGGGCAGGATCATCGGCAGCTCGGCGAAAATGTTGAGGCCGACCGGCCCGCGCGGCAGCACGCGCTCGGACAACACCGGTCCGATCAGAAACAGCTCGTCATCGGCCAGCGGTTCGGTCAGCACGGAAGGATGGTTCGGCGAATTGTAGAGCACTGCGGCATCGATGCGACCAGCAATCAGCCATTCCAGGATATGGCCGCTGAAGCCTTCGATCACTTGCAGCGCGACATTGGGAAACTCGTTCTTGATCTTCTTGACCAGCGGCACCGTCAGCACGGTGCCGACCGAAGGCGGCACGGCCAGCACCAACCTCCCCTTCGGCGAGGATTTGAGGTTTGAGACCGCATTCTGCGCCAGCCGCATCCGCTCGACGATCTCGTCGGCGTGGGCCTTCAAGAGCACGCCCGCCTCGGTCAGCACAACACCGCGGCCGTTGCGATAGAACAATTCGACGCCGAGCTCCTCCTCAAGTCCGCGAACATGACGCGTGACCATCGGCTGGGTAACGTTGAGGTCGAGCGCGGCTTTCGAGAAGCTGCCGGCCGCACCGACGGCGATGAATACCTGTAGCTGCTTCGTGTCCAACTCTCACCCCAACCGTCCGCTGCTGCAGAGCCTCCAGGCTGACCCGGCGGCGTCCGTGTCACATGCCGAACGGGTACTTCTGGCCTCGGACATTCAAGAACACGGCATAGACAGACGTTGTCGCCGTGATGAACAGCCGATTGTTGCGCGGCCCACCAAAGGCCAGGTTCGCAACCATTTCCGGCACCTGAATTTTCCCGATGAGCTCACCTTCGGGCGTATGGCACTGTACGCCATCCCATGCGCTGATCCAGAGATTGCCCGTAACATCAAGGCGAAAACCATCCGGAATGCCAGGCGATATATCGGCGAAGATGCGGGAATTTACCAATCTGTCACCGTCAACGTCAAATTGCCTGACATGATGCGGGGCGCTGCGGTCGGTGAGGAAGCCGGAGTCCGAAATATAAAGACGCTTCTCGTCAAGCGAGAAGGCGAGCCCGTTCGGCATGGAGAAATCATCGGCAACGACGGTGATTGCTCCCGAGCCGGGATCGATCCTGTAGACGCGGCAGCCCGGTTGCTCCTGCAGACCCTTGCGCCCGACATAGTCTGAAATGATCCCGTAGTTGGGGTCGGTGACCAGACGCTGCCGTCGGATTTGACGACCACATCGTTCGGCGAATTCAACGGCTTGCCATCGAAGGAATCAGCCAGCACGGTGATCGCACCATCCCATTCGGTGCGCACAACGCGGCGCTCCCCCTGCATGCAGGTGACCAGCCTGCCGTTGCGGTCGCGTGTATTGCCGTTCGGGTTGGAGACATGGCCGCGGAAAAGCGAAACCGCCCCTGTCTCCTCGTCCCAGCGCAGCATCCTGTCGTTGGGGATATCGCTCCAGATCAGGGAGCGAAGATCGGCGAAATAGACCGGCCCCTCCGCCCAGCGATTTCCCGTATGGATGGTTTCGAGGAATGCGACCGGATCGATCAGGTCCCCAAACCGCGCGTCGATCATTTCGTAGCAGGACATCGACCGCCTCGCCTATGGCAGCCGGATCGCGACGGTCTTGGTCTCGGTGTAGAGCTGGAGCGCCTGCTCGCCAAGTTCGCGCCCCCAGCCCGACTGCTTGAAACCGCCGAACGGCATGGTGACGTCATTGACGTTGTGGCAGTTCACCCAGACCGTGCCGGATTTGATCTTCGCGGCCAGCCGATGCGCGGCGCCCAGATTGTTGGTCCAGATCGATGCGGCAAGGCCATATTCCGTGTCGTTGGCGTCCTTGGCGAGTTTGTCCAGATCCTCGTCGTCGAAGGGCATCGCGCAGGCCACCGGCCCGAATATCTCTTCGCGGATCACCGACATGTCCGGCCGCGTCCGGGAAATGACCGTCGGCTTGACGAAATAGCCGGTGTCACCGGCCCGTGTGCCGCCGGTGACGATCTCGGCGCCGTCACTCCTGCCTTCCGAGATCAGTCGGGTGATGCGTTCCATCTGCTGCTGAGAGACGACGGGGCCGAGCTCGGTCGCAGGATCGAGCCCTGCGCCGAGCTTCAGCTTTTCGGCACGCGCCGCGATCCCGGACATGACCTTGTCGTAGATCTTCTTGTGAACGAAGAAACGCGTTCCAGCGCCGCAGCTCTGGCCGGCATTGAAAAATGCCGCGCTCGAGGCGCCCGCCACCGCCATATCGATATCGGCATCGCCCAGCACGATGGTTGGCGCTTTGCCGCCCAGTTCCAGGCTGACCTTCTTGAGATTGCCGGTCGCGGCGCGGGCGATCAACCGGCCGACTTCGGTCGAACCGGTGAAAGCCACCTTGTCGATATCGGGATGGGCCGCCATCGCCGCGCCAACCGTTTCGCCAAAGCCGGTCAGGACGTTGACCACGCCTTCCGGAAAGCCGGCGTCCTGAACCAGCTTGCCGAAATAGAGCGCGCCGAGCGGCGTCTGCTCGGCCGGCTTGAGCACGATGGTGCAGCCGGCCGCCAGCGCCGGCGCCACCTTCCAGGCGAGCATGCTGAGCGGGAAGTTCCATGGGATGATCTGGCCAACGACGCCGACCGGCTCGCGGCGGGTGTAGGCATGCCAGTCACCCGGTGCGTTGACGGTCATCGTCTCGCCATTGATCTTGGTGGCCCACCCCGCATAGTAGCGGAACGTCTCGGCCGTGAACGGCACCTCGCCGTTACGGGAATCGCCGATCGGCTTGCCGCTTTCATAAGAATTGAGCGTTGCCAGCATACCGACATTGGCATCGATCAGATCGGCGAGTTTCCAGATCAGCCTGGCGCGCTCGGCCGGGACCATTTTCGACCATGGACCGTCGATCGCCGTCCGAGCGGCCTTGACCGCCAGATCGACATCGGCGCCGTCACCGGACGGCACCTGCGCAATGACCCGGCCATTCGAGGGGTCGATGACGTCGAGCGCCTGTCCGGAGGCCGCCGGCAGCCATGCGCTGCCGATCAGCATCGCATGCTTGCCACCAACGAACGCCGCCACTTTGGGATCGAGTGGTGGCACGGCATCGAAACGTATGTTCATGATTTCCTCCGAACGGTCTCTTCAATCAGCGCTGGACGAACGGCGCGGGAATGGAATTCCCGGCATCGATCCAGATGCTTTTTTCCTGAAGATATTCGTAGATGGCGGTCTGGCCGTTCTCGCGGCCAATGCCCGACTGCTTGTAGCCGCCGAACGGGGAGAGAGGACTGGTGGCGCGATACATGTTGACCCAGACCATGCCAGCCTCGAGCCGTTCCGGTAGGCGCATGGCGCGCCCCAGATCCTGCGTCCACATCCCGGCCGCAAGCCCGTAGATGGTGTCGTTGGCGATGGCCACCGCCTCGTCCTCGTCATCGAAGGGAATGATCGACAGCACCGGTCCGAAGACCTCTTCCTGGGCGATGCGCATGGACGACTTCACGTTGCCGAAGATCGTCGGCTCCACGAACCAGCCGTCGGCGATCGATGTGTCCTCGGGTATCTTGCCGCCGAGCAATTGCGCAGCGCCCTCACCGTTGGCGATACCGATGTAGTCGAGCACTTTGGCGCGCTGCGGCAGGGTGGTGATCGGACCGACCTGGGTCTCGGGGTCGAGCGGATCTCCGATCTTCGCGGTCCTGGCGAAGGCGACCAGCTTCTCCGTCACCTGGTCGTAGACCGAGCGCTGCACGAGTGCGCGCGAGCCGGCGATGCAGGTCTGGCCGGTTGCGGCGAAGATGCCGGAAACGAGACCGGGTATGGCGGCTTCCATCTTGGCGTCAGCAAAGACGATGTTGGCGGATTTGCCGCCGAGCTCGAGCGTGACCTTCTTGAGCCCGCCGGCGGCAGCCTGATAGACGCGGCGGCCGGTTGCATCACCACCGGTGAATGCCACTTTCGCTACATCTGGATGCGTGACGAGGCGGTCACCGATTTCATGGCCGAAGCCGGTGACGATGTTGACGACGCCCTTGGGAAAGCCCGCTTTCTCGAAAAGCCGGCCGAAGAACAACGCCGAGACCGACGAGAATTCCGACGGTTTCCAGACGATCGTGTTGCCGGCCGCGAGCGCTGGAGCAAGCTTCCACGTCGCCAGCATCAGGGGCGAGTTCCACGGTGTGATTGCGGCCACAACCCCGAGCGGCTCGCGGCGCGTGTAGTTGAACACGCCGGGCTTATCGATCGGGATGACACGGCCCTCGATCTTGTCGGCAAGGCCGCCAAAGAAGCGGAACCATTGCGGAATGTATTTGCACTGCATCCGCATTTCATTGATCAGCTTGCCGTTGTCGCGGGTTTCGAGAACGGCCAGGTTTTCGGCCTCCTCCGCCACGAGATCGGCAAAGCGCGTCATGATCTGCCCACGTGCGCTTGGGGTCATCGTGCGCCACTCGCCGCGAAAGGCGGCCGCGGCTGCCTGAACGGCCGCATCGACATCGGCTACGCCAGCGCGCGGAACGAGCGCCCAGGCCTTGCCTGTGAAGGGATCGAAGGATTCGAAAAAATCCCCCGACTGCGCGGCGGCCGGGCGGCCGCCGATCAGCATCGAGAGCTTTTCCGTGGCGAGCGGCGGACGGGTCGTCATGCTCCGACTTCCTGCATGGCTTCGCGAGCGAGCCGGAAGGCATCGACGCCGGCCGGCACGCCGGCATAGATCGCGACCTGCAGAAGGACTTCGCGGATCTCGTCCTTGGTCACGCCGTTGGTCAGCGCGCCCTTCACATGCATCTTCAGCTCGTGCGGACGATTGAGCGCGGAAAGCATGGCGAGGTTCAGCATGCTGCGCGTCTTCTTGTCGAGCGTGTCGCGGCCCCAAACGGCGCCCCAGCAATATTCCGTCACGAGTTCCTGCATCGGGCGATTGAAATCGTCGGCGCTGGCGAAGGATTTCTCGACGAACTCGGCGCCCAGAACCGATTTGCGGATTTCAAAACCCTTATCGAATACGTCCTTGCCCATTGGATGGTCCTTTCCAGTTGCTTGGGAGATCAAAGGCCGGGAGTCGGCCGGTACTTGCGGCCGCGCGCGATCACGTGGCCGAGCGAGCCGTTGGTCAGGTAGATCTGCGTCGCCTTGGAATCGTAGGGGACGTTCTCCTGGCCGGGGTAGCCGATCAGCTCGCGCACGCGCGGGCTCATATAGTAGGTGGCTATGGCAATCGTTGTGGTCGCCGAGAAGGCTTCGCCGTCCTCCTTGTTGAGGCTTTCCAGGCGAGCTTCAGCGCCGGTGCCCGGATCGACTGCGATGCCGCGCGCAAAGCCCGGCTTCAGATCAACACGAAAATCCAGCGACTTCTCGACATCGGCGTAGCCGCAGACGTCGCTGAACTTCGGCATCTTGCCATGCGCGGGGATCAGGAAGTCTGCGAGCGCAAGGAACGTTCTCTCGTTCGACATGTCAGGCCACCTTCTGGTTGCGGCGCTCGCCGATCATGCGGCGTGTATTGCGCAGCGCGACGGCCATGATGGTCGCTGTCGGATTGGTGGCGCCCGAGGTCGGGAAGGTCGAGGCGTCCATGACGTAGAGGTTCGGCACATCGTGGCAGGCGCCCCATTGATCGACGACCGACCGCTTTGGATCGTCGCCCATAACGGTGGTGCCGATGAGATGCCAACCCGATTCACGCACCGGCGTCGAAACCAGCGTCTCGATGGCACCGGCGGCGCGCACCGATTCCAGGCAGCGGTCAATGTTGAACTTGAGCAGCCGGTTGGAATTCTCGTTGACCTTGTAGACGATCTGCGGCGCTGGCAGGCCATCGGAATCCACCAGATCCTTCGACAGCACCACCTGGTTGCTCTCCTCCGGAAGATCTTCGCCGACGATGCCCCAGATCAGCGAGTGGCCGAAGCGGCGGGCCACATTTACATGCAGGTTGGCCCCCCAGAAATCCTGGAACCGGCCGCTTTCGGCGACATAGACTTTGGACCCGGTCGCGCCGGACACGCCGACCGGTCCGCCTGACGGCATGCAATTCCATTTCGATCCGCGTACAAAGCCGCGGCTTTCATCGGTCTCGTAGAACTCCAGCGAATAGACCTGCTGGCCGAAGGGACCGCGCCAGGAATCGAGCGGGTCCTCATAGGATGCGAGTACGCTTGCGAAGGGATGCATCATCAGCCGCTTGCCGACCAGGCCGGAGGAATTGGCGAGACCGTCTGGAGTTCTGGACCCTCCCGACATCAGCAGCAGTCGGGGCGTGCCGACGCCATTGGCGCACAGGATGACCACCTTGGCGCGCTGGCGCCGGTCGCGCCCGTTCGCGTCGACATAGACGACACCGGTCGCCAGCCCCTGCTCGTTCGTCTCGATTTCTTTCACGCGGGCACGGGTGACGAGCCGCGCGCCGGCCTTCAGTGCCAGCGGCCAATGCGACCGGTCGGTCGTGGATTTCGCGCCCTCCGGACAGCCGGTCAGACAGGTTCCACGGCGTACGCACGGATTGAGTTCGCCGAACTTCTCCGACGGGATGGCATTGCTACCCGGCCACCAGTGCCAGCCCATCTTCTCCATACCCAGCGCACCGCGCTGACCAACGGAGCCCATCGGCAGCGCCGGAAAGGGATAGGCCCCACGCGGCGGATAGGCCGGATCGCCAGCGAGACCGGAGACGCCCACCTCGCGTTCGATCTCGAGCTGGTAGGGCAGCAGGTCTTCATAGGTAAACGGCCAGTCCTCGGCCACGCCATCCATCGACCGCACGCGGAAGTCGGACGGCAGGAAATGCATCCACTGCGCGCCGTAGAGGGTCGCGCTGCCACCGACGCCGGCAAACATCAGCGGGTTGATATCCGTCGTCGACGTGTCGACGGGATAGTCGTTGGGATTGTCGCGGACGTTGGGATTGGGATGCCAGAGCTTGGTGCTGACAAGCTCGTGTTCCGGACGCGCGCCGGTATAGTCGGCATAGTCCGGCCATTCGCCCTGCTCGAGCACGACGACGGAAATGCCGGCGCGCGCCAGATGAAGTGCGGCGACCGAGCCGGATGGGCCGGCCCCGACGATCACGACGTCCACTTCCTCGTCGCGCCTTGCCCGTGCACCGCGATCCGCCAGAACTTCAACGGTCATTCTCTTCCTCCCTTTGGGTCCAACGGCAGCATCTGGTCAGGCGAGCCGCGTCCGGTAAAACGCCGCCGCACCGATGATGATGACACCCTTGATTATGAGCTGCATCTCGATCGGAAATCCGAGCAGCAGCACGAGATTGTTGATCACCACCAGAACGGCCACGCCAAGCAGCGCCGCAAAGATGTTGCCGCGCCCACCGGTAAGCGCGACCCCGCCCATCACGGCGGCAACGATGGAGTCCAGTTCGTAGCCTTGGCCGACCCAGTTCGAAACGGTGCCGACATAGCCGAGCAGAAACAGTCCGCCTATTCCCGCGCAGACCGAGCAGATGACGTAGCAGAGGATGACCACGCGATTGGGCGCGACGCCGTTGAGGAACGCGGCCTTCGGATTGCTTCCGACCATGAATATCTCACGGCCGAGGCGTGACCGGTGCAGCACGATGCCGAACGCGGTGGCCAGAAATGCCAGGGTGATCAGATTGACGGGAACGCCAAAAATCCGTCCGGAGGCCAGAAAGCCCATGCCTGGCGGCAAGGTGCTGATCGGCGCCCCACCAGTATAGGCGAAACGGATGCCCTGCAGGATGATCATCATCGCCAGCGTTGCCAGAAACGGGCTGACATTGCGCTTGGCGACGAGCCAGCCATTCACCAGACCCACCGCGGCCGACAGGGCGATCGCGGCGATGAAGATCATCGGAATCGCCTCATTGGTCGTGGCTTTGAAAGCGGTCGCCAGCACGGCCACTGTCGCCATCAGCGAGGCCACGGACAGGTCCAATCCGCGCACCAGGATGACAAAGGTCTGGCCGACCACGACCATGCCAAGCGGTGCGGCGATCGTCAGCACATTGACCAGGTTGGCCGGCCGCAGAAAGGTCGGTGAAGCGAGAGCCGCAACGATCATCAGCACGGCCAGGAAGATCATCAGTCCGTAGCGCTCGAAGACTGACGCCATGGACATGCCTTGCGATCGCGGCATCGGGGTATCGAGAGGCGCCATCACTATCTCCGCCTTGTGGTGTGGATGCCGACCGCGATGATGATGATGAGACCCTGGATGACCCACTGGTAGTAGGACGAGACATTGACGAAGTTCAGCAGGCTGTTGAGCATGGTGACGAGCAGCACGCCGAGGAAAGTACCGAGCACGCCGCCTCTGCCGCCGGCCAGAATAGTGCCTCCGACCACGACTGGCGTGACCGACTGCAGCGTCAGCGCGGCGCCGATGCGCGGGTCGCCAACGCCGGTGCGGGCGGTCAGGAAAATCGCCGCTATGCCGGCGCACAGGCCCGACAGCGCGTAGGCAAGCACCACGATACGATCGACCGGCAACCCATTCAGCCGCGCCGCTTCCCGATCGCCGCCGACGAAGTAGATGCTGCGGCCCGTACGCGTGCGCTGCAGCCAAAGCCCGGCGAGCGCGAAAATCGCCACGAGCACGATGGCGCTGAATGGAATACCGCCGACCTTTGCATAGGCAATATCCGCGAAGGCGCGCGGTACGGAGCCGCCGGGCTCCTTGCGGTACATCAGCGTTGCGCCGAAGATGATCGAGGACATGCCGAGCGTGACGATCAGGGGATGGACGCGCAACACGACCGTCAGCAATCCGTTGAGCGCGCCGACAGCGGTCGCGGCGAGCAATGCCAGCGGCAGTGCAAGCCAGACCAGATCCGGACGCCATTCGAGGAAGTTTGCCAGAAAGACGGTGAGCGCACCGACCAGCGAGCCGATCGCCAGATCGATGCCGCCCATCAGCACGACGAACGTCTGACCCAGGCTGACCATGCCCAGCACGATGAGCTGCTGGAACAGATTGCCGATGTTGCGCCAGGTCAGGAACCGATCGGACAACAAGCCGCCGGCGACGGCAAGCAGTACCAGCAGCACTGCCACGATCAGATAGGAAAGCAACAGCCGGTTGCGGCGAAGATCCACCGTGATCGCGCTCATCCGACCGGCTCCGCTCGCTGATCCGTTTCCGCCTCGCGGTGCCCGACAGATCGCACGGCGAGATCCATGATCGCCTCCTCGCCGAGTGCATCGCCTTTGATTTCGCCGACGACGTGGCCTTGCGCCATGACGAAGACCCTGTCGGAGAGACCGACGATTTCGGGCAGCTCTGAACTGATCATCAGCACACCGACGCCAGAATCCGCCAGGCGGCGCACGATACGGTAAATCTCCACCTTGGCCCCGATATCAACCCCGCGCGTCGGTTCGTCGAGGATAAGCAGCCTGCTGGCGATCCGCGACCAGCGGCTGAACAGCACCTTCTGCTGGTTTCCCCCAGAGAGATTGCCGATCTTCACGTCAGGCGACGGCGTCGCGACCGAAAAATCCTGGATCTGCTGCATCGCCACAGCACGTTCCTGCTTTCTGTCGATCAGGCCATGTTTCGTTATGCCGTCGAGGTCGGGCGCCACTATGTTGGCGGAAATCGGCAGACCGAGAAACAGGCCGTCGTCCTTGCGGCTCTCGGTTAGAAAACCGAGCCCATGCCCTATCGAACCCTTCGGAAGCATTGTCTCGAATGGCTTGCCATCAAATTCGATCACGCCGCTCTCGACGGCGCGCGTGCCGAAGATAGCCTCGGCAACCTCCGTGCGCCCCGAACCGACCATGCCGGCCACGGCGACGATTTCGCCAACCTTGACGTTGAGGCTGACGTCGCGGACGCGCGGACCGGCCTTGAGATTGCGAACTGTGAGCACATCCGGGCCGCCCGCCGGTGCCGTACGCCGCGGCGGATAGATCTGGCTGAGCCGGCGACCAACCATTCGAGTGATCATCTCTTCACGCGTGAGCGCGCTTACCGGGCTGGTGCCGACGAGCTGGCCGTCCTTGAGTATGGTCACCGTGTCGGCGATTTCGAATATCTCCTCAAGCCTGTGGGAGACGTAGACGATGCCGACGCCTTCGTTGCGCAGCCTGCGCATGTTCTCGAACAAAAGATCGACCTCGCGGCCAGCGATGACCGCTGTCGGCTCGTCCAGGATGAGAAGCCGCACCCTGCCGACCAGGGCTTTCGCGATCTCGACCATTTGCTGATCGGCAAGCGGCAATTCGTCAATCCTGGCGTGGGTTGGAATATCCACGCCGAGTTGTGCGAGGATTTCAGCGGCGCGGACGTGGCGGGCGCGGTTCGAAATGAGACCAAACCTGCCGCGGGGCTGCGTATCGACCAGAATGTTCTCGGCGACCGAAAGTTCGGGAAAAAGCGCAAGCTCTTGATGGATCACGTGGATGCCGGCAGCGCGTGCTTCCTTCGGCGACTGCCAGGAAACCGGCTTGCCGAGATAGGTCATGGTCCCGGAATTCGGTTTGGTCACGCCGCCCATAACGCGGATCAGCGTCGACTTGCCTGCGCCATTCTCGCCGAGAAGGGCGTGAATTTCGCCTGGCTGCACGGCGAAATCGACCTTGTCCAGGGGTTTGACTCCAGGATAGTCCTTCTCGATCTGGCTGAGCTCAATAACAGACGCTGACATATCCGGTGCTCGAACTGTTCAATGCACGTCCGGCGCGCGTCCAGGATGGGCGCGCACCGGCTCGCTTGGGAAGCTTACTTCGGATAGTCGGGATTGAATGTACTCGGATTATAGCCGGCGGGCAGCCCGTTGCTTGGCGACAGATCACCCGGATCGCTCATGCTGACATGGTCGAGCAGATGCCTGTCGCCCTTGACCGAGATCGTATCCGCACCCGGCGACGTGACGACCTGGAAGCTCACCTCGACCTTGTCCGGGACCGAGATGCCCTTGAGCACGTCGAGCGCGGTCTCGATGCCGGTGATGCCCATCGACGTCGGATAGTCGATGCCGACCATCTTGATGTTGTGCTGGTTGGCCAGCTGATACATCCGGGCAACGTCGCCGCCGGTCATCGGTGGAAATTCGCCGTCCTTGTAGCCGGCGTCAAGAAACGCTTCGATCGCGCCGTAGCCCTGAAGCGCACTGTCGGCCAGGACGCCGTTGATGGCCTTGCCGTGCTTCTGGATCAGCGCTGCCATCACCGACTTGCCGGTTGCCGGGTTCCAATCGCAATACTGCTTCTCCAGCACCTTGATGTCGGGAAATTTCGAGAACACTTCCTCGTTCGCCTTGATGCGGATTTCCGCGACGCTCGACCCGGCGATGCCGGGCAGCATCACGATGTTGCCCTTGCCGCCCAGTGTCTCGCACAACCACTGCGCCTCGAGACGGCCCAATGCCCAGTCGGATGCCGTGACGTAGCTGATGTAGTTGGCCGGCGTCTTCACCTTGCGATCGACCATGACAACGGGGATGCCTTGTTCGGTTGCGCGTCCGACGACGGAATCGAGCGCGTCCTCGGTCGAGGCCGCAATGAGCAAAATGTCGACGCCCTGGCTGATCAGATCCTGGATATCCGCGATCTGCTTGGAGGGGTCGTCGTTGGCGTCGGTGACGAGAAGATGGGCGATCTCGTCGCGATGCTGGCCGGCGGACCAGAGGACGCCATGCTGGAAGGCGACGCGCCAAGCATTGGAAATCGAAGCATTGGAGAACCCGATCGTATACGGACCCGCCTTCTTCCATTTTGAGGTGTCGACCATGGTGTTGGCATTAGGGTTCCACATCCAGGTGCGCGGCGCGCCATAGTAGCCGGGCCTCGTTTCCGGCTCTGAAGCGACGGCTGCGCTGGTCTGGGCGAGCTGGATGGCCGGTGCGGCGGCCATGGCTGCCGCCACGGCCGGCATGCCGCGGATGAAGCTCTTACGCGAGATCTTGTGGTCTAGTATGCTCTTTATTGACATTGGTTCCTCCTCCTGAACGCTCGACAGAACGCCTAAAATTCTCCTCAGATATCGCGCACACGAGACAGTATAAACAAACAATAGATGTTTTTATCCCGGGCAAATCGCACGACTATTTTCCTGACAACCTCCAATTCAGAAAAATTCGACTGAAAGCGATTTGACGCAAATTAGCAGTCGATTACCCACGATCGTCAATCTGCCGTCTTGTAATAGCTGCTATTACCTTTTTCGCCATTGGGGGCGGCAAGGAATACGACTTATCTAGCAGCCGGTGCCGGGCGCTTGAGGTGCGTTCCGTCGGAGGAGAGGCCGTGAATATTCTTGTTGTCTTGCGCATGATCCCGGATTCCGCGGGCGAGCTGCAGCTCGCCGAGGACGGCCGCAGCATCGATCGGGAATGGCTGGATTTTCAGCTCAACGATTTCGACGATCATGCCCTCGAGGAAGCAATCCTGCTCAAGGAAGCCGGCGGCGCGAAGGTAACGGCGGTGGCCGTTGGCGAAGGCGCCAACCGTGTCCTGCAGATGGCTGCCGCACGCGGCGCCGACGAAGTCGTCGCGCTTCAGGCCGAGGAGGACGCCATGATCTCCTCACGTGAGATCGCGGCTTCCATCGCGGCGATGGCGCGGGCAAAGTGGGCCGACCTGGTTCTGTGCGGCGTTCAATCGAGCGAGGATGTCTTCGGCCAGCTCGCGCCCTATGTCGGCGCGCTGCTCGACTGGCCGCATGTGTCGGGAACCAACCGTATCGTTGCGAACGGCGCCGTGCTTCGGGTCACGCAAGAGCGCGGCGCCGGTGTCGCCGTCACCTATGAGTTGGCCACGCCGGCGGTGCTGGGCGTTCAGACAGCGTCGAAGGCGCCACGCTATGTCTCCGGCAGCAAGCTTCGCGAAGCATCCAAGACGCCCATCGGCCGCGCCGCGCCCGAATCCTCAGGCTTCGAGCGTTCCGCCGAGATCATCACATTACACCTGCCAGTCCAGGGCGGCTCCGGCGAGAATCTCGGCGGCGATGCCGAGACAGTCGCGGATCGGCTGGTCAGCATCCTGGCAGCCAAGGGCCTGGCGAGGAACTAAGCCATGAAATTGATTGCCTGTACCGAAGGCCACTCCAGCAAGATCGAAGCCTTCTCCCTCGAAATGATCGCCGCGGCGCGCTCGCTCGCCCAGGCCGGCGACGAGGTCGTCGCCTTTTTCGCCGGCGGTGAAGCGGAAGCCGCATCCTCCCTCTTCGGCGCCGCCGATCGCCTGATAGTGGCCCGCGCCACAAAATCGGATGTTATTCCCGCAGAGACATATGCGGTGCTTTTGCGCGATGTCGTCACCGCCGAGAGCCCCGGCCTGGTCCTGGTACCCTATTCGGCAAACGGGCTGGACGTGGCAGCCGACATCGCAGCGCGAACCGGCTGGCCGCTCATCTCCTATGTCAATGAAATCAAGCGGCACGGTGAAAGCCTGACGGTTGTCGCGCAGATGTATGGCGGCAAGATACTCGCCGACTGCGAAGTGCAACTGCCCGCCATTCTGATGATCAACCCAGGGGCCTTCGCAGAGGCAGCGCCAGGCCCGATCGCCGCCGCGAGCGTGCAGACGATCGATGCCGAACCCACGCTCGCCAGCGGCAAGGTGAGAATGGTGGCCATCGACGTGCCGGATTATGCCGACGTCGATCTGACGACAGCCGAGAGGATCGTGTGCGTGGGCCGCGGCATCGGCGACGAGGCAAGCATCGACCTTGCGCGCAATCTGGCGACGATGCTGGGGGCGGAGATCGCCGGCAGCCGTCCTGTCGTCGACAATGGCTGGCTGCCGAAGCTGCGCCAAGTGGGCAAATCCGGCCAGAAGGTGAAGCCGAAGCTTTATCTGGCGCTCGGAGTGTCCGGTGCGCCCGAACATCTCGAGGGCATGTCGCAGGCCGACCTCATCATTGCCGTCAACACTGATCCGAAGGCGCCTATCTTCAATGTCGCGCATTACGGTGCGACCTGTGACCTGTTCGATCTCGTCGCCAATCTGAGCGACAGGCTGCGGGCCGGCTCTGGCCGTTGAGATGGCATCGACCCTGCCACTCTGGATCCTGGTCATCACAGCACTCGCGTTGACGGCCTGGCGCTCGCGCCGTTACGCGTTTGCTCTTGCCAATGCACCGGCAGCGGCTCGCTTCGACCGCCCGATGCTGCGTCTCCAGGGCGTGATGGTCGCCATCGGCATGCACCGGAAAATGCTCCGCAAGCCGCTTTCCGGCGTGCTTCACGCTATCATCTTTATTTCGTTCTTCGTGCTGTTCACCGCCACGATCGATACCTTCGGCTCGCGGCTGTTTCCCGGGTTCTCACTTGCGCCCATCGGTGGCGAAACCTGGATTGCCGCTCTGCAGGATGTCTTTTCGGTGCTGATGCTGGTCGGCGTCGGACTTGCACTCTATCAGCGTTACGTGCTGCGGCCTGCCCGCTTCGACGGCTCGAGCGGCAGTGATGCGGCAATCATCTATGTGTTGATCGTCCTGATCGTGGCGTCCCTGTTGCTTGAGGCGGCGGCACGCATTGCCGGTGGCGCAGACGGCTCGTGGCGGCCGGTCGCATCGGCGCTGGCTGGCTTGCTCGATCGTGCCGGCATACCGGCACATCAGGGCGAAGAGCTGTTCTACTGGGCTCATGTCGGCGCCATTCTGGCGTTCCTTGTCTATATCCCCGGTTCGAAACACCGGCACATGTTTCTTGCCGCGCCCAACATCTACTTCCGCAGCCTCGAACCGCGCGGCCTGGCGCCCGCGGTCCCGGAAGCGCGCGAGGCTCCGGGCATCGACAGCCTGGGACAGTTCGACTGGAAACAGCAGCTCGACCTTCTGTCCTGCACCGAATGCGGCCGTTGCCAGGCGGTCTGTCCGGCCTATGCGGCCGGTCTGCCGCTCAGCCCGAAGTTGCTGATCACCGACATGCGCGACGCGCTTGCCGTGGGATCTTCGGCGGCCCCGCTGGTCGGCGGCGTGATTTCCGAGGAGACGCTGTGGGCTTGCACCACCTGCCGCGCCTGCATGGAGGCATGCCCGGTCGAGATCGAGCATCTACCCAAGATCATCGACATGCGCCGTCATCTGGTCGACGAAGGCCGTGTCGGCCCCGGTCTGCAGGAGGCGTTGTCGAACCTGACCCGTCTCGGCAATTCCATGGGCAAGCCTTCCAAGATGCGGGCCCGCTGGACCAGGGAGCTCGGCTTTCCGGTCAAGGACGCGCGCGAGGAACCCGTCGACGTGCTGTGGTTCGTCGGGGACTACGCCTCCTACGATCCGCGCGTTCAGGAAATCACCCGCAAGGTTGCCGAACTGCTGACCGCAGCCGGTGTCGACTTCGGCATTCTCTTCGATGCCGAGCGCAACAGCGGCAATGATGTGCGGCGTGCCGGCGAAGAAGGTCTGTTCGAGACGCTCGCTCAGTCCAACATCGATGAGATCAAGGCGTGCAGCTTCAACCGGATCATGACCACCGATCCGCATAGCCTGAACGCGCTGAAGAACGACTATCAGCATTTCGGCGCGACGTTCGAGGTGCTGCACTATACGGCGCTGCTGGCGGAACTCATCGCGGCGGGAAAACTCGACCTGCATGTCGCCGACGGCGCCAGGGTCACCTATCACGATCCCTGCTATCTTGGACGCTACAATGGCGGCTTCGACGCGCCGCGCGAGCTGATCCGCGCTGCCGGCTACACGCTTCATGACATGCCGCGCTGCCGCGAGAACTCCTTTTGTTGCGGCGCCGGCGGCGGCCGCATCTGGCAAGGCGACGACGGCGTGACCGAGCGGCCGAGCGAGAATCGTATCCGTGAAGCGCTGGGCCTGGGCGACGTCGCGTACTTCGTCGTCGCCTGCCCAAAGGACAAGGTGATGTACACCGCCGCGATCGATGCGCTCGGCGTCGCCGACAGATTGAAGGCCGTGGACATAGCGGAACTTCTCGTGCCGCGTACAAGCCAGGCGCTCGAAATGCCCCCCGTGGAAACGAGCTGACGGAATGCGATCCAGGAGATCGAGACCAAACGCCATGCATGGGCATCGGCCCTGAAAGAGGAGAGAGCGATCATGTCGACCCTGAAAATCGGCTTTGTTGGCATCGGAAAAATGGGCACGCCGATGGCGACCCGTCTCATCAAGGCTGGTTACGAAGTGACTGTCTACGACGTCGACAGCAAAGCCGTGGCGGAATTGACCAGTGCGGGCGCGAAAGCCGCCGCCGGTGCGAGCGATGTTGCCGATGTTGCGGAGATCGTCTTTGCCAGCCTGCCCAGCCCGCTGATCCTGGAAAAGGTCGTGCTCGGCGAAGGCGGCATCGCCGAGGGCAAGGCGGTTCGCATCTTCGTCGACGTCTCGACGACGGGTCCGCGAATGGCCGCCAAGGTTGCCGAAGGCCTTTCAGCAAGGAACGTCGCCATGATCGACGCGCCCGTCAGTGGAGGATTGAAGGGCGCGCGCAACGGCACGCTCGCCGTCATGGTCTCGGGGCCGAAGCCTGCGTTCGAAACGGCAAGGCCGGTGATCGAGAATTTCGGCCGGATATTCTTCATGGGCGAGGTTCAGGGCTCCGCCCAGACCATGAAGCTTGCCAACAACCTGCTTGCGGCGGCAGCACTTGCGATCTCTTCCGAAGCGGTCGTAATGGGCGTCAAGGCAGGCCTCGATCCCAAGGTGATGATCGACGTCATCAATGCCTCGAGCGGCCGCAACAGCGCCACCGAGGACAAGTTCCCAAAATCCGTCCTGCCGCGCACCTTCGATTTCGGTTTCGCCACAGGCCTGTCCTTCAAGGATGTCCGGCTGTGCGTGGATGAGGCGGAGGCAATGGGCGTGCCGATGGTGGTGGGCAGTGCCGTGCGCCAGTTGCTGAGCGTAACGAACCAGCTCTACGGGCCGGACTCCGATTTCACCTGTATGGTCAAAACGGTTGAGACATGGGCGCATGTGGAGGTCGGCTCAGCCCAGACCCCAGACGTCGCCAAAGCGAGCTGATCATGGGTCAATTCGAACGCTATGAAATCCATGCCGTTCGCTACGGCCATTTCGAGCGCCGCTCGGGCGAGAATTTCCTCGGCGGCGATACGCATGACGTTCCCATGCCGCTGGACTACTTCGTCTGGGCGATCGTCGGGCAGAAGCGCACCTTCATCGTCGACACCGGCTTCGACAAGCCGACCGGCGACAAACGCGGACGCAGTGTCGTCAGACCCGTCGACGACGGCTTGGCGGCAATCGGCATCAACCATGTGGATGTCAGCGACGTCATCATCTCCCACATGCATTACGACCATTGCGGGAACCATCATCTGTTTCCGAACGCGACCTTCCACCTGCAGGATGCGGAGATGGAGTTCGCGACCAGCCGCTGCATGTGCCACCATGCCATGCGCCATCCCTTCGAGGCCGAAGACGTCACCACCATGGTGCGGCGCGTCTTTGCCGGAAAAGTTTGCTTCCACGACTCGGAGTCGCAGATCGCGCCAGGCATCACGCTCCACAGGGTTGGCGGCCACTCGCGCGGATTGCAGGTGGTGCGGGTGGAAACCGAGAACGGCGCGGTCGTGATCGCGTCCGATGCAGCCCATTTTTACGCCAATATGGAACGCCAGACGCCGTTTCCCGTCTTCGATCGGCTAAGCGATGTCATCTTCGGCGTGGAGCGAATGCAACAACTCGCCAGTTCCCCGGCTCACATAGTGCCAGGTCATGACCCGCTGGTTCTCAAGCGCTTCGCGCGCACCCGCCAGGACGTCGAGGACATCGTAAGTCTTGCCCATCCTTTGCTCTGAGCCTGTGGCTTCGAGAGATGTGCGATCTGGCGACTTGAAAAGGAGGCCTTGCTAGCGGGCCGCCGCGCTACGAGAGCTCGTCGCGGAGAATTACTTTTACATTCAAGATCTTAAAGCAAAAAATGCACGCTCACGAGCCTCATTGGCCGTAACGGTCCTTTGAGCGGGCAGTATGCCGATGGCCCGTCACGCCAAGCTGCCAGGCCACGTCCGGAGGCGCAGGAACGATTGATTTGACCAGGTTTCCGTGGGTCAGGATCGGAAGCCGTCTTATCTCGTTTCGCCTAGTCCCGCCACCGCCTCGAAGGGGCAGTTGACTTCCTGCGTCTTGAAGCCGGCAAACCGTCTTGAGAGGCTAGGAAAATTGCGGGTATGTTCCCAACCGTAACACTTCGTGAAACCTCGTCGTTCGGTACGTGCGACCACACCTCCTCGTTCAAGGCCGATTGATCGTCCGAGCGCTGTCGCGATCGGTCTCGTCAGGGATATATTCGCCGGCATTGGCATCGAAGCCGGTCCAGCCGCCAGCCTCGTAAGCCCTGCGGCGTTCGGCAAGATCGACCGATCTGGATTGCCCCAGAATTTCCTCGGCATTTGCAATGAGTTCATCGTCCACCCTGGCCGTGACCAACGTGCCGCCGCGGCGTACGCCCTCCGCATACACGTGGGCATCGTTCTCGGGCACGCCGGACTCCGTCAGAGCGCCGACAATGCCTCCGACCGCACCGCCTGCCACCGCCCCGGCAACGACACCTGTCGCGGTGGCGGCGAGCCAACCCGCCGCGACCACAGGTCCGACGCCCGGGATGGCCATGACCCCCAGCCCTGTCAGCAATCCGCCGGCACCGCCGATCACGGCTCCAATCCCCGCGCCAGCCCCGGCATCCTCGGCAGCCTCCGAACGGTCGCCCTCGTACCAGTCATCCGAGTTGTTGGCGACGATGCTGATGTTCGCATGCGGGACGCCCGTGGCTTCCAGTTCGCGGACCGCGTCGGCCGCGTCGTCATAATTGTCGAACAGTCCAGTTACCGTTTTCATTGATTTCTCCTGATCCGTGCTCACTTGCTGGCGGCAACGACGTTGCCCTGATAGTCCAGGCCGACGGCGAGGCCTTCGCCTGCCTTGGTGGCATGGCCCCGCCAGATGCCCTGGTCGTCCTTGGTAAGCTTCGACACGTTGGTATAGCCTGCACCCTCGATGCGGCTCTTGGCCTGGGCTTCGGTGAAGCTGTTTGCGCCGGGAACGAGAGCGGCGGCATTGGGGGTATTGTCGGTCTTCACCGCCGGTGTTGTCGCTCCCGTGATGGCGTCCTGCCCGGCTGCGATCTTTTCGATCATCTGCTGGTGCGTCTTCAGCGTATCGACCGTTTGCTGGGCGAATGTCTTGAGCCCGGCGTTGTCGCCGCCGCTGGCATAGGTTTCAAACAGCTTGACGGCGTCGGCATGCGCCTTGCGCTGCATGTCGACATAGGCTGGATCGATCGGTGCCTGCGCATTCTTGAGCTTGTCGAGATCGCCCTGGTGCTGGGCATCAAGCGCCGACGGCACTTTCAATTTTTGTTCGCCGGCCACCGTTGCCAGCTTGGCATTGGCCGCGCCGTGATCGCGGATCATCATCTGGGCGAAGTCCTTGATGCTCTGGTCCTGAACCTTGCCCAAGGCAATCTGGCTCGAGTCGACTTCGAACTTGCCGCCGATGGCAGCCTTGTCGACGAAGGCCTGGGCGCTGTCGGCAGCAAAAGCAGGCACGGCGAGAAGAATGGAAGCAGCGGCGAGCGATGCGAAAAATTGTCGTGTTTTCATCGGCTTTGTCCTTGCCTGGGATGCGTCGCCCTAACAGGCCAAGATGCGCTTTGTTCCGATACCCAGACGACATGCCTGCAGGCCCGGCAGCACCACGATCCACGCATGAGGCTGCCGGATTATCTCGCGTGAGATCTGCCACATCGACGGAAAATGTGGAGAAGTGACAGGCGACAGGAACGCCGGCACCATGAACCAGCGTGGCTGCAAAAAAGCCGTGGTCGAGACAAGCAGTTTCCAGGCGCCGCTATTCTACATGCAGCATGGGTTCGAGGAATTCGGCAAAGTCGAATTCGGAATTCCAGGGCACGCACGCATCTTCCTTCGCAAGGACCTGTTGTAAGTCTTGGGACGGGCGCGCACGGATGGCCATCGGCTAGTTGTTTCAAACGCCAGGTGCTCTGGAACAAACCGACGGTTGCGGAGTTAAAGCGCGTCGCGACGCGCACTCTTGCAGCGGCGTGTCGAATAGAGTGCATCCCGCTGGAGAGGCATGTGCGTACTGGACATTTCAGAAAGCCGATTGTCATTCAACCTGGCCGGATAGACCGCGACAGGGTTGTGGTTTCGGTGTCGGACGCAGCCGAAGTGCTGCTGCGGGACTGGCCAAAGCCGACATCCGAGAGGCGTCTTGCCGCGATCAGAGCGTGCCTTGCCGTCATGCGAGGCGAAAAGCCGACAAGGGCGGCACGACAGGCGTTCATCGTTGCGGCCAAGGACGCCAGGATTCTGCTGAGCGAGCAAGTCTGACCGTGGCGGGTCGCCTCAGTGCATGCAAGCTTGGTTCCGCTGGCGCCTGCAAGTGCGATACTGCCGAGATCGGTTCGAAGGGGAGAGATTATGGCTAAGGTTTCAGGTCTCACGCCTGCCGCGGCCAGAGGCGAAGTTCAGGCAGGAGCAACGCACGACAAGACGCCGGGGTTCGATCCCGCCATTGCCCCGCTTGAGACAGACGCAGAGGCCGCGGACACACAAAATCCGGTCGCTAAGACAAGTCCGCCGCGCACTCGTCCAAAATTCGAAAACGATGCCAGCTTTGCCAATGCCATGCGTCCGGTCGAAGGCGAGCCGGAACTGCGGCCTGGCGGCAACTGGCCGGTGTTGGTGATTGCAGCTGTCGTTTTGACAGCAGCCGTGGTCTTCCTGGCGGCAAGCATGCTGCGATGAGAATAATCCCGACGATGCAGCACCCACGACCTATTCCTGGAGGTCCGGCGCGTCCTTCATGCCTGAGAGTTCGGTCATTGGGCACAGCAGCCGCGGTCGCGCGGGATCGGAGATGTCGAGCTTGTCCCAAGGAATGCGGTATAGACCGTCGCGGCGGCGCAATCGGAAAAGATCCAGCACCGCCACGCCTATGGCCGAAGCCGAAAGACGCTCGAAAGCAGCGTAGACCCCGACGTGGAATTCGGTGACGACGAAATCGTCACCATCCCGTTCGGCGCGGATCTCCTCGATATAACCGACATTCTTGCCGCGGTGCGAGAGTACGCGCCGCCCCGCCAGATGCTCGAGATTGACCGTGATCATCATCAAGCTCCCGGAATGCGCCCGATGATATGGTCGCGCAACCAGTCCTGCCAGGCGAAGATCGACGTTTCTCGCACATCGATGTCGAACTCGATATCGATGCCGATATCTTTCACCTTGCGCCAGGCGATCCGATGAGGTTCGCCATGCTGCGTGCCACCCAGCTTGACCGCGAGCCGCGCCATCCAGCGCCCGGGCCGTGCGCCGAGGCGACGCGCCAGGGTGATGGAGCCGAGTTCGATGGCAATGATCCGAGGCGGCTTGCCAGGCCGCAACTGCGCCACCAAACCGTCGACCTTACCGACCTTGACCTGCTCGCGGTCGACCACCTGCTTGTCCAGGAGATCACGCAGCAACTTCATCATGTGCCTCCGAATATCTGCAGCGGGATGGTCACCACCGCCAGTACGAAGCCAAGCGCGATGATGAAGATGACGGCGGCATTTGACAAAATGCCGTTGCGATGCTCGCCGACATAACGTTTGTCGTTCAGCAGAAACAGGAACGGAACGACGGTCAGCGGAAGGCTGGCAGCCGTCAGCGCCATGGAAAAGATGGTGAGCCTCAGCGGGTCAAGACCAAGCGCGATGGGAATAGCCGCCAACAGCAATGATATCGTGTAGATGGCGCTGAAACCCGGATCGTCGCGCGGCTTGCGATCCTCGCCCCAATTCCAGCCGAACCCTTGGGCCACAAGATAGGCCTGTTGCAACCCGACCTCGAGCGCGGCGCCGAAGCAGGCGATGGCGAGAGAAGCAACAAACAGCACGAAGCCCCAGAAGCCGAATATGGGGATCAGCATCAACGGCAGTTGGTGATAGTCGTCCACCTGGGTGACGCCATGCGTGGCGAGCACGAGAGCGGCCACGATCAACACGCCGATCGAGATGGTGCCCCCGAAGGTCATGCCCAACCCCGCTATGGCCCGATTGGCGCCGAGATAGCTTTTGTCCCACCGGTCCTCGATGGCCCCCGAAGAATAGAACATGAACAGGTAGGGCGATATCGAGGCGCCCAGAATGCTGACCGCCATGAACCAGTAATTGGCGGCATCGTGGACCGGCAGCGAAGGCACGGCGCCCCTTGCGACTGCCGTCCAATCAGGTCTCAGCATCACCGCTCCGACGACGAAACACAGCGTCACCAGACCGAGAAACGACACGCCCTTCTCGATGACGCCGAACGTGCCTTTCCAGAGCAGCAGCCACGCCAGCAAAGCCACCGGCAGTGCCCACCACCGGAAGCCTATGCCGGTGGCCAGTTCGAGCGCAATGGCAACGCCGCCGATCTCGGCGGACAGCACCAGGAAATTGACCAGCAAGGCGGCAAGCAACGGCCATAGAAAGACGTTGAAACCGAACCTTTCGCGGATGCCGTCGGAGATCGTGTGATGGCTCACGGCCGCGAACCGGCCGGACATTTCGACAAGGAAGATGATGCAGACGGTGCCAAGCACCACCGCCCAGATCAACTGGAAGCCAAACATCGCGCCTGCCTGCGCCGCCGTCGCCATGGACCCAACTTCGAGGAAGCCGCCGACGCTGGTGACGACGCCGAGGGATATTTCCATGAGCTTTTTCATGGCTTCGGCGCGAAATATTTGGCGTAGGCGGTAGCGAGTGCACGCGACGCCAGCCGTAAATCCTGTTGCGCGTCTTGGACTTCCAGCCGGTCATCTGCCTGCAGTCCGGCCTCGGCACGCGTCACCGCGACCGACAAATCATTGACTGCTTTTGTCAGAGAAGCTTGCTCGGTGGGTTCACTGGTTTCGGCGGACCGGATTTGCGCCCCGACATCGGCAAGCGTCTTGCCGATCGATTGCAGCGTGTCCACCGTGTATGCGGTCGGCGCCGCCCCTGCCGCCCAGGCGTCCAGCGCCATCAACACGGTCTGCGATGCGGACGCCACGGTTCGTGATTGCTGCTCGATCTGATCGGAAGATGAGCATGCCGAGAGCATCAGCAAAAGCAGGCACAGGCAATCGAGCCTGAGATAGCGGCGGCTAACGATCAAATCAGGCGTTTGGTGCGCCACAGGATAGTCTCCCCGACGCAACAAACCGCGGCCGGCTTGAATCTGATCTAGAGCACTCGACGAGTCCGTCAACAACCGCGCCTCCCGATCCGGAGCACGAGGCGATCTCATCAGGTTTCGATTGCTAGTGGGGTGCTGAACGTCAATCGGGGCGATCCCCGCTCGAAGCGTCTTGGATTCCGTATTCGTGAATGAGGCCGAGAACCTGACTTCTGACTGTGTCGCGCGCGTCGGGCTGGATGAAAAACATCAGCCGTTCGACCGCTTCCACAACCGCTTCCGGCAGATCCGAAACCGCATCGGTGAGTTCGCTGCCATGCTCGTACATATTGTCCGTCAGCTTCTTGTCGAGGTCGGAAAGGATGCCCATCATCCGCACTCCAGATCGGTACTGTGTTGATCTCAGTTCGACAGCGTTACTGCCAGGTCACCCTCCCCTGTTGCTGCCAGCCATCGATCACTGTTGCCCCGGCATTTCCGTGTTTTCCCTGGGATTTTTCTGGACGCCGGCAGCCGGGGCGGTATCCGCCGGGGCATTGCCGCCCTGGTTCTGCTCCGGCGCGCGTTTCAGCGGCGAGGTCTGCCATCCCATGTCAACGTAGAAAAAGCCGACGACGAAACCGACAATGATGACCGCCGCTATCACCAGCGAGATTATTGCGTTGCGTCGCTCCATTTTCCGGCTCCTTCCATCGCCGAACAGCCCATGACGGAAATAGTTCCACAGGCAAGCGCCCTCAGTGAGGACCGGGTCTGGCGCTTGCCGGCCTGGCCTCCAGCGGTGGGGCGATCCGGGATTGGCGGGATTGGATTGAACCAGCGACGTTCCCATCCCGGCAGCGGGGAACAATCAACGAGCGGCGAGGTTTGGTAGTCGCACTTGCGAGGTTCTGCCATGAAACCTGCCGTTACCGATCATGTCGAAATCAAGAAATACGACCACCCGACGGGCGGCTGGGGATCCCTGTCTTCCTTGATCCGTAAAGCCTATGGCGAAGGCCTTCTGATGTCTGGGATATGGAGCACTCTGCTCAAGCAGAACAAGGCAGACGGCTATATGTGCGTTTCATGCTCATGGGCCAAGCCGGCAGAGCCGCGGCCTTTCGAGTTTTGCGAAAATGGCGCCAAGGCCACGCTGTGGGATCAGACGAAGCTGCGCTGCGGCCCCGATTTCTTTGCACGACATTCCGTCACCGAACTGCTCGATTGGCCGGATTGCGAGCTGGAAAAGCAGGGCCGACTGACCGATCCGTTGCGCTACAATGCCGTCACCGACCGCTACGAGCCGGTGTCCTGGAATGAAGCCTTCGCCGAGATCGGCATGGAACTTCGGCGCCTCGATCCGAAATCGGTGGTTTTCTATACGTCCGGCCGGGCCTCTTTGGAGGCTTCCTTCATGTATCAGCTGTTCGCGCGCATCTACGGTTCGTCGAACCTGCCCGATTCTTCCAACATGTGTCACGAATCGACCTCGGTCGGGCTTCCCAGATCAATCGGCTCGCCGGTTGGAACCGTACAACTCGAAGACTTTTCGCAATGCGACATGATGTTCTTCTTCGGCCACAACACCGGGGTGACGGCGCCGCGGCTGTTGCACCCGCTGCAGGAGGCCCGTGAACGCAATGTGCCGGTGTTCACCTTCAACCCCTTGCCGGAGCGAGGGCTCAAGCGCTTCAAGAACCCGCAGAATCCCGTTGACATGCTGTCGCCGGGGCCCGGCACGAAAATGTCCAGCGACTTCTTCCAGGTCCGCGGCGGCGGCGATATCGCCGCCATGACCGGCATCGCCAAGGCTGTGCTCGCGCTCGACGATGCGGCCCGCGAGCAGGGAAGCTCGCGTATCCTCGATATCGGGTTCATCGCGGAACATACGCATGGTTTCGCCGAATTCGAGGCCTATCTGCGCGCTGCCGCGTGGGATGACATCGTCGCCCGGTCGGGCATTGCGCGACCGGATCTGGAGCATGTCGCCGAAGTCTACAGCCGGTCCAATGCGGTGATCGGCAACTATGGCATGGGTCTGACACAGCACAGGCATGGCACCGAAAACGTGCAGATGTTGTGCAATCTGCTGCTGATGCGGGGCAATATGGGAAAACCCGGCGCCGGCATTTCGCCCCTGCGGGGTCATTCCAACGTCCAGGGCCAGCGCACCGTCGGCATATCCGAAAAACCTGAACTCGTTCCGCTCGACAAATTCGCCGAGTTCTATGCATTCGAGCCCCCGCGCGAGAAGGGCCTCGATACGGTCGAGACTTGCGAAGGCGTCATCGCCGGCTCGGTGAAAGGCTTTGTCGGCCTGGGTGGTAATTTCGTCCGCGCCGTGCCCGAAACCGGCCTCGTTGAGAAAGCCTGGCGCAGACTTGGCCTGCATGTCGAAATCGCGACCAAGCTCAACCGAAGTCATCTCCTGCCGGGGGCAGTAACCTATCTGTTGCCCTGCCTGTCCCGGTTGGAAAGAGATCGCCAGGCAAGCGGCGATCAGACCGTTTCCATGGAGGATTCGACCGCCTGCATCCATGGGTCCTTTGGATCGCGCCCGCCGGTTTCGCCAAACCTGCTTTCGGAACCGAAGATCGTCGCGGAGCTGGCCAAGGCCACCGTGCCAGACATGAGTTCGATCCCGTGGGATAAGTGGATTGCCGACTATTCTCGCATCCGTGATGAGATCGAGCGCTGCTTTCCACAGCATTTCCGCCAGTTCAACAAGCGGTTCCTGACACCCGGAGGCTTCCATCGCGACATCAAGGCATCGAAGCGAATTTGGGAGACGCCGAACAAGAAGGCCAATTTCAAGCCGCCCACCACGCTGGAGACAGATCCCGATATCGATGTCTCGGGCCAAAAGGTGCTGACGCTGATCACAGTGCGATCCAACGACCAGTTCAACACGACCGTCTACGGTTATGATGACAGGTTGCGCGGCATCCACGGTACACGCATGGTGTTGCTGATGAATGAGGCCGACATCCAGCGGTTCGGACTGACCGCGGGGCAGCAGATCGATCTCGAAACGCATGCCGATGACGGTGTGGAGCGGCGTGTGCGCGGCCTTCGTGTGACACCCTATTCCGTGCCGCAAGGCAACTGCGCCGGCTATTATCCGGAACTCAATCCCCTGGTGCCCCTATGGCATCGCGCCAAGGAGGCCCACGTTCCGGCCGTCAAGTCCGTTCCCGTAAGAATTGTTTGCTGAGGCCGGAGGCCTCGGTTCCGGCCGGAGAGACGTGTCCGGCGACCGCGCCGTTGGGCACAGAAGCGGCCGTAGCCGCCACTTGGCCTAGCCGCCACTTGGCTTTGGAGATGCCGGCTGGGTTGGCTGCGTACCTTGCTGCTCGCCGCCGGTGCTGGTCTGCGGTGTCGGGTTGGTGTCGGTCGTGGGATTCTTGTCGACCGGTTGGCTGTTCGTAGTATCCGTCTTGGACTTGGCTGGATCGGCATTATCGTTGCACCCCGCCAAGGCGAGCAATGCCGCCGACATCAATAGCACTGCTCTCATGCTGACTTCTCCTGGAGTTCGGGCGAAGCCGCCTGCCAATGACCTATTCGGTCGAACCGCACCGAAAGCCCTTGCTTGACGGCGCTTCTGGCCAGCAGATGGTCCAGTTCGGCATCTTCAATCGGACTTCGTACGACCTGGCGGATGGCTTTGCAGGCAAGTTCCGTCGAGACGAAATCATATCTCCTGCTCCTGGCTACAACATATTGTTCGACCAGCATTTTTACGCGCCTGAGCGCGATTTCTTCGGCGAATTGCATTTTGTTCCTCCTGCACGCCGAACTGCCGAACCGGTACGTTGTTCCCACCCCGGTCCAAAAACATGATCGTCGAGATCATTAAAGGCTCGCGCTTTCCAACAGAAAGCGCGAGCGGATCAGGCTGAGGGGGACCCGATCGTCCAGCATCAAACGAGGGGAGCGATGACGCTGCACGGCTACCGAACTCGCACGGGCTTGAGTTGTTCCACTTCGCGGTCCCTGAGGTGTTCACAGTCGAATGAACCCTAAATCGGGCGGGCCGGAGTCACCGGATCGATCGAGGCCAGCACTGCCTGAAATCACGAAGAATGCGTGTCGGGACGAAGCGATGCCAGGTCGGCCAGGGTGTTGAGAAGGGCAGCGTCGCCTGCCGGCTTCGGCACGAATTTGCAGTTTCGGAAGGGTTTGGGAACGTCACGGGGGCCAAATCCGGTCATGAAGGCGAAGGGGATACCGCGAGCCAACAGTGTTTCGGCCACGGGCAGACTTGTTTCACCGTTCAATTGAATGTCCAGCAGCGCCACGTCGACTTTGCCTGCATCGATAAGTTGACGAGCCGCGGCGACCGACGAGACCGGGCCGATCACGGGATAACCCGCCGCACGCAGGCGAGACGCGACGTATTCGGCGATCAGCCATTCGTCCTCGACCACCAGAACGCGCGGCCTGTCGTCGCTCACGGCGCCTCCTTGTGGTTTGCCGGAAACGCAATCTGGACGCTGAGGCCGTCCTTGTGGAACGCGGTCTCGACATGGCCGCCCAGCCTGTAATCAATTTCACCCTGCAACAAGGTCAGCCCAAAGCCATTGTCCAACGGCGCCTTGACAGGAGGGCCGTCCTTTTCTCGCCAGCCAAATGTGAAACTGTCATCGTCGATCGACCATTGCACACTGACCTTGCCGTCGGTTTTTGACAAAGCGCCATACTTGGCCGCGTTGGTGGCCAGTTCATGGATGGCCATACTCAGGGAGAGCCCCTGTTGCGGACCTAGTTTGACATCCTTGCCATCGAGTTCGATCCGATCGATGCCGAATGGTTCGAGCTCCTGCTGGAGCATTTCCCTGACCGAGGCTTCCTTCCATCTCTCCCGGGTCAGCAGGCCGTAGGCCCGCGACATGGCATGCAGGCGGCCGATCAGCGCATCCGCGAACTCCTCCTTCGTATCAGAACTTTCCCGCGTGCGGCTTGCAATGCTGGCGATCACCGCAAGCATGTTCTTGACCCTATGGTTGAGTTCCGAGATGAGCACCTGCTGATGCTCTTCCGCCTGTGCCAGAGTGGTGACATCGACAAGTGTCACCACCACGCCCTGGATCCTGTTGCCCTTGTCGCGATAGGGATTGATGCGGACCATGTGGAACAGGCCCCTGGCATCGCGTGCCAGATGGTGATTCAGGATCTCGCCTGTCTCGAAGACCTTGTCGATGTGCTGCTTCAACTCGGGGTAGTCGAGCTGGCTAGACAGATCCGTCAGCGGCCGGCCGACATCGGAGGGACGCAGGCTGAAGAAGGATGACGCCGCCGGCGTGAAGGTACGGACCACAAGGCTGCGGTCGAGGAAAATGGTCGCGATGTCGGTGCTTTCGAACAGGTTGCGCAGATCGCCGTTGACGTGGTCGAGCTCCTCTATCTTGGCCGTCAACTCGGCGTTGATCGTGTTGAGCTCCTCGTTGAGCGACTGCATCTCCTCCTTCGAGGCTTCGAGTTCCTCATTGGTGGACTGCGCCTCCTCATTGACGGAGACGAGTTCCTCGTTCGACGATTTGACCTCCTCCAGCGCGGTCTCGTATTCCTCGATCGTCGATTGCAGGCGCTCCCTGGTGTCGCGCAGCTCCCGCTCGAGATCGGCGGTGCTGTCACTGTCACGGCCGCCGCCGTCTTCCTCTGAGCGGGCCTGGGTCGGCCCCGACGGTTCGAACAGGACGAGATAAAGCGGCTCGCCATTGCCACGTTCGGTGAGCGGTTCGATCGTGAGCTTGATCGGCTGGACCCGTTCGTCGTCTTCCTCTACGATGAGGTTTTCCCGCACCACTGTGCGGCGCGTCGTCGTCGCTTCCCGCAACGCGGCGCGGAGGTCCAGTCGCAGCCCACGCCTAGCCATCGTCAGCAACTGCCGGCTGGGAATCCCTTGCGGCGCTTCGAGATATCTGCCGGTCCTGGCCGAATAATAGACGACATCGCCCTCGGCGTTGACCAGGACATGCGGCGGAGCGAAGCGCTCCAGCACCTGCGCCTCGACAGCCTGGCGCAGCGGATAACCGGCGGCTCCCTTCCTTAAGCCGGCGCTTTCAGAGGGAAAGACGCCGGAACGGCTCTCACCGATCAAGGCGGGCAGCCTGATATGCGGCGAGGCATGCTCGCGCGCCTGGAAGAGACGATGTTTCTTGTCGACAGTGGCAAACAGATTGTCGTGCTGCCCAACGCTTTCGGAGGTGCCGAGGAACAGGTAACCGCCGGGCTTCAATGCATAGTGAAAGACAGGGATGACACGGCTCTGGATGCTCGGGCCGAAATAGATCAGCAGATTGCGGCAGGAGACCAGATCCATGCGCGAGAAAGGCGGATCGCGAATGACGCTGTGCGGCGAGAAGATGCACAGTTCCCGTATCTCGTTGCTAATGACATAGCTCTCTCCGTCGCCGTTGAAGAACCGCTGTCGGCGTTCGGGTGAAAGCCCTTGCAGCAAGGCTTCGGGATAGCGTGCCGCCCGGGCCACCGCCAGCGCAGGCTCGTCTATGTCGGTGGCAAATATCTGGACGCGCGGAACGACCGTAAGCTTCTCCATGTGTTCGCGCAGCAGGATGCCGATGGAGAACACCTCCTCGCCCGTGGCGCATCCGGGAACCCAGACCCTGACGGTGTCGCTGGCGGTCTTGCCTTCGAACAACTGCGGTATGATCTTTCGCTCGAGCAACTCGAAGGCATCGGGGTCGCGAAAGAAGTTGGTGACATTGATCAGCAGATCGCGAAAAAGGTTCATCACCTCGCGAGCATCTTTCTTCAGCCAGTCTATATAGGCGCTGATGGAATGGACCTGGGCGATCTGCATGCGTCGCTTCACGCGGCGCAGAAATGTCTTGGTCTTGTAGCCCGAGAAGTCGTGGCCGGAGTGGCTGCGCAGAATGGCGTATATCTGTTCTCGCACCTTATCGATGTCGGCCGTATGGTCGCCATCTTCTTCCGCCAGCCCTTCCAGCGTGTCGAAGCCGCGGGCGAAAGCCTCCAGCTTCGCCCCGATCTCCTCGGCGGGCACAGCGACGTCGACGAGCCCGCTGGCAATAGCGCTCTGTGGCATGTCGGGATTGCGCGGCCCGTAGCCGTCGTGCGCTTGCGCGACAGTGAGGCCACCCCGCTCCTTGATCGCCTTGGCGCCCAGCGTTCCATCGGAATCACCGCCCGACAGAATGACGCCCACGGCATATTCGCCCTGGTCTTCAGCGAGCGCACTAAAGAAGATGTCGACGGGTTTGCGCTCTTGGGTAAGCCCGTTGGGCCGCCGCAGGCGCAGCACACCGTTGGCGATCGCCAGAGTGACGTTTTGTGGCATCACGTAGACGTGGTCAGGTACAACAGCTATGCCATCCTCGGCCACAACGACAGGCATCTCGGTGTAGCGGCTGACAACTTCATGCAACAGACTTTCTCGCTTCGGGCTGAGATGCGTGATGATGATGAACGCCATGCCGGGCTGGCTGGTAACGCCTTTGAACAAGCCTTCCATCGCGGGAATGCCACCCGCGGACGCGCCGATGCCAACGATGGGAAATCTAGTCGATCGGGCAGTCACGGCATGTCCCCCTTTCGCCGACCCGACATGAAGTCTCCTCAAGGCCGGATCGAACAGGACACAACCATATAGCGCGCAAGACGTATGGAACAAGACGTCAGGGATGACGTTGAACCCGATATCAATGGTGGTTCAATGACGAAACGCTCTGCTGACATAAAACTCCGAGCGCCAGTGGTGTCAGGGGCGCCTGGATCGCTAGCAGATTCCGATGCGGGGCCCGTCCCGGATCGCATGCTGATGCTTGCGAAGCGGTTGCAGGCGGCCCTGGATGACAGAATTCGGGAAGCGAATGCGCTGCATGCTAACCTCCGTTGCAAGAAAGGATGACGATGTGCGCGACCTGCGGGGGCTGCATATTCTGATAGTCGAAGACGAATGGACGCTGGCGGGAGATCTTGCGCGGTTCTTCAGCAATATGGGCGCCATCATTCTCGGGCCCGCCGCAACCGTCGAACAGGCATCCAAACATACCGAAACGGCCGAAGCTGCAATCCTCGATGTCAATCTCAATGGCCGACGTGTGTTTCCAATCGCCGATGAGTTGATGCGCCGGGGTATCCCCTTCGTGTTCTTCAGTGGCGATGACGACATCGCCATTCCCGATCATCTCCGCTACGCCAGCAATTTGCGGAAATCCTCGGGCAGCCAGGCGGTGTTCAACGCACTTTTTCCCCCGCAGGCACCGGGGCGGGCGAGTTCCATGCCGGACCCGTCCGACGATGTCTTCGCGCTTTTGCCTAAACTGCGACTTGCGGCTCGCCTTTTGCTGGGAGACGTCGACGCATCGGATCGGCTCGTCGAGAGGACGCTCGAGCAAGCGATCCGGGATGTCGACCGCAGACAGCTTGGTCAATCCACTGAAAACTGGCTCAACGGCATCATGCGAGAGATGGCGAAAACCCGCGGCGCAAACCTGATGCATTAGTTTTACCCTCCCTCTCAGGCTGAAGTGGTAAGCCGCGGGGCCGTCATTGTTGACCACATCTCGAAAACTGGGCCGTACAGATCAGCCGCTTGGCTTGTGTCATCAGTCCTTCTGATCGCGCTCGACGAATTTGTTGAAACGGCTGGCTTTCCCCTCCCCGGTCTTGGCCTGATACAGAAAGGCCAGATCGTTCTCGTCGAATATCCGGAAGAACTCGTCCCATTCGATGGGCTCGAATGCTTCCTCAGGCTCACCGAAGTCGATCCGCAGGATGCCGCCCTCGCCTTTTGTGCGCACCACTGCCGGCCGGCCGTCCCGCTCCTCGGCCCACTTGCGAATTTCGTCGTGGTCGGTGGTCGTTTGCGACTGAGACATTGAAATCTCCTTTGATCGGCGTTGCCCCATGGGACACGCGGGCTGTCGGGCGCCCTAACAGCACAAGGGCGTCAATGTTCCAGCACCGCGCCGTGATCGCGATGCCGGCTCCCAACGAAGTCCGCCAAAGGAACTTTGTTGAAGCAAGGGAACAAACCTTTTGCCGAAAAGTTCGGGGCGCCGAGGTTACTTGTCTGAGGAGTCGTCGTGAAACGCATATTGGTTACAGGAGGCTGCGGCTTCATCGGCCGGCATGTCGCACAGGAACTCGTCGAGCAGGATTATTCGGTTCGCATCCTCGATGCGCTGCTGGAGCAGGTGCATGCAGGCGAAGCCGTCGCGCTTCCCGCCGGGACCGAACTGATCAAGGGTGATGTCCGAGACCGGGAGGCGGTCGCCAGTGCGCTGGAAGGTGTTGACGCGGTCATTCACCTGGCGGCGGAAGTCGGCGTCGGACAATCGATGTACGAGATCGCGCGCTATGTCGGCGCCAATGATCTCGGCACCGCAACGCTACTTGAAGCACTGATCAAGCACCCGGTCGAACGGATCGTCGTCGCCTCGTCGATGAGCGTCTATGGCGAAGGGCTCTATGCAACGCCAGACGGCCGGCGCATCGACAATGCCCGGCGCAAGGCGAGCGACATCAAAAGCGGGCAATGGAATCCGCTATCGCCAGAGGGAGCCCCCCTCTCGCCGCTGCCGACGGACGAAGAAAAGCCGGTCGATCTCGCCTCAATCTATGCGCTGACAAAATACGCACAAGAACGCGCTGTGCTGATCTTCGGCGAAGCCTATGGCATCGATGCTGTCGCGTTGCGCCTGTTCAATGTCTTCGGCGCCGGCCAGGCATTGTCGAACCCCTATACCGGCGTGCTGGCCAACTTCGCTTCGCGTCTCGCCAACGGCCAACGGCCAATGATCTTCGAGGATGGCGAACAGAAGCGCGATTTCGTCCATGTGCATGACGTCGCCCGCGCCTTTCGCCTTGCACTGCAGCAACGCCAGGCAAAGGGTCATGTCATCAACATCGGCAGCGGCCGAGCCTACGCGATCAGCGAAGTCGCACGATTGCTGGCCGAGGCCATGGGGACACCGAACCGCTCGCCCGAACTGCTCGGCAAAGCGCGCTCCGGCGATATCCGCAACTGCTTCGCCGATATTTCCAAGGCCCGTGAGCTGCTCGGTTTCGAGCCGGTGCGGCAACTGGAGAATTCGCTCGGCGATTTCGTTTCCTGGGTGCGTAACACGTCCGCCGTCGACCGCGGCGCCGACATGAAACGCGAGCTCGAAGAACGCGGGCTGGTGTCATGAACACACGCAATCGACGCGACGCGCCGGTCGCCATCGTCGGCGGCAGCGGCTTCATAGGATCGAACCTCGCCGACAGCCTGTTGTCGGATGGCGAACCGGTGCTGGTGATCGACAATCTCAGCCGTCCGGGCGTCCAGCAGAACCTTGAATGGCTGGCACAAAAACACGCCAGTCGCCTCACCGTGGAGACCATCGACGTGCGGGACGCCAACGCCTTGGCGCCGGCTCTGACGGGTTCAAAGGCAATTTTCCATCTGGCCGCGCAAACCGCCGTCACCACAAGCCTGGTCCAGCCGGGCGAGGATTTCGACATCAACCTTCGCGGAACATTCAACGTACTGGAGGCGGCGCGACTGAGCGGTGAGCGTATTCCTGTTGTCTTCGCCAGCACCAACAAGGTCTATGGCAGCCTGCCCGACGTCGCGGTCCGCGAGGACGGCGATCGCTATGTGCCTTGCGACAGCGTCATCCAAGCGAACGGCATCGATGAGGCTCGGGGCCTGGACTTCTGCACGCCCTACGGTTGCTCCAAAGGCGCGGCGGACCAGTATGTGCTCGACTACGCCAAATCCTACGGCATGCCGACGGCGGTGCTGCGGATGAGCTGCATCTATGGACCGCGCCAGTTCGGAACCGAGGACCAGGGCTGGGTCGCGCACTTCCTGCTCAGCGCGCTGACGGGACGCCCCATCACCATTTACGGTGACGGCAGGCAAGTGCGCGATATCCTGCATGTTTCCGATGCCGTCGCCGCCTACAGGGCCGTACTCGACCACATCGAGACGACCAAAGGCCAGGCATTCAATCTTGGCGGCGGCCCGGAAAATGCGCTCAGCCTGCGCACGCTGTTGAGCGAGATCCGTGGCCTGACCGGCCATGAGCTTTCAATCCGCCATGATGGCGAACGCACCGGCGACCAGCCCTTCTTCGTCGCCGACACCCGCAAGATCAAAACCGCGCTTGGCTGGATGGCCCAGGTTTCATGGCGCGAAGGCGTCCGCGACCTGGCCGACTGGCTGCAGCGCCACCGGCTCGAGCCTCACCCCGAAGCCGTGAGGTACGTCGCATGAAAATCGCTCTGGTAAACCCATTCTGGACCTACGATGACAGCATCTATTTCGGCTGCCGCCAACCACATCTGCCGCTGGAACTCGGCTATTCGAAGGCCCTGCTCGAAGCCGCCGGACATGAGGTGCTGATGCTGGATGGGCAGTTGCAGAAGCTCGACAATTCCGGTCTTTGCGAGCGGGTGGCCGATTTCGCCCCGGCAATGACTGTCGTCAGTACCGCGCCGACCTATCTGTTCTGGCGCTGCGCACCGCCGGAATTGCGCGTGCCGGCCGATTTCCTCAACCTTCTCGCCGGGCGCGGTGGACGCACGGTCGCCGTCGGGCCGCACGGCTCGGCCACGCCGGCGCCAACCTTGCGCAAGCTCGGCGTCGACATCGTCGTGCGCGGCGAATGCGAAGAAGTCGTCGAGCAACTTGCCCGGCGCGACGATTGGAGCGCAATGCCCTCAACCGCTTATCTGCGGGATGCCAGGGTGGTTTCGAACGGCGGCGTCCACGCCAGCTCGTTTGTCGATCATCCACCCCTCGAATGGCCTGCGGACTGGATCGCAGCCCATTCGCACCACCATCACAGGTTCGATGACAATCAGGTCGGGTTCGGCGCGGAAGTCGAGGCATCGCGCGGCTGTCCCTACAATTGCAGCTTCTGCGCCAAGATCGATTTCCGTGATGCCTATCGCCGTCGAAACCACGAAGCGGTGGTCGCGGAGATCGATCGGCTGATTGCCCAAGGTGTCGGCTACATCTACTTCATCGACGAAATCTTCCTGCCGCAAAAAGCGTTGCTGGAAGCCTTGGTCGATCGCAATGTGAAATTCGGCGTGCAGACCCGCATCGATCTGTGGAAGCCCGAGCTGCTGGAATTGCTGGGCGCCGCAGGCTGCGTCTCCATTGAAGCAGGGCTCGAAAGCCTGACGGTTGAAGGCCGGGCGATGCTGGCCAAGCGCTGCCGGCTGGGCACCGAGGAACTTGCCGCGCTGCTCGTCGATGCTAGACGTCACGTTCCATTCGTTCAAGCCAATCTGATCGGCGTGGTCGAGGATGATCCCGCCCTGGTCGAGCACTGGCGAACCCACCTGATCGACCACGGCGTATGGGCCAATGAACCTGTTCCGCTTTATCCGTATCCGAGTTCGCCCAGCTATCGCGAGCTTTGGGGCGAACCCGACGACCTTGCCTGGGAGCGCGCCCATGACCACTATCTCGCATCCTTCCAGAAATTCAGTGACATCCAGGAGAAGCGGCCCCGGCCGCTGGCGGAACTGGAGGCGACATGTTGCGGACACTGACGCCGCGCTCGTGGCGCATCCTGATGACCGTCGATGCCGTGGGCGGCGTATGGCGCTATGCGCTTGATCTGGCAAGGGAACTTGTGAACGGCGGCGACAGTGTGGTGCTTGCCGGGCTCGGTCCCCAGCCGACGAGGCAGCAGGCTGCGGAGGCAGAGGCTTTCACCACGCTGATCTGGTTGAACACGCCGCCGGATTGGATGACCCACAACGGCGGCGACCTGGATGCGCTACCGCGAGAATTGCTTGCGCCCATGCGCGACCACGCCATCGACCTAGTCCATTTCAACGCGCCGACGCAGGCGGCGGGATTCGATGCGCCGTGCCCAGCCGTGGCGGTCTCCCATTCCTGCGTGACGACATGGTTCCACGCCGTCAGGAAACAGGCAGTGGATGGCGCATGGGCCTGGCAGAAGGAGCGCAACAGGCGTGGCTTCAATCGGGCCGACGCAGTCATCGTGCCGAGCCGCAGCCACGCCGACATGCTTGAGACCTGCTACGGCCCGATCGCGCGTCTGAGTGTGGTGGGAAATAGTGCCAGTCCGGTGCCGAAGGCCGAAAAGCGCCAACCGCTCGTCTTCGCCGCTGCCCGCTGGTGGGACGAGGGGAAGAATGCGGCGGTGATCGACCAGGCCGCGTCGCTGACGCAATGGCCCGTCTTTGCCGCCGGTTCGATGCACGGTCCGAACGGCGGGCGTACCAGCTTCAGCTATGCTGTTCCTCTGGGAGCACTGCCGTCTCACGAGGTGCGCTCCTTGATGGCGCGCGCCGGCATTTTCGTGTCGCCGTCGATCTATGAGCCATTCGGTCTGGCCGCGCTGGAAGCTGCCATGTCGGCGACGCCCCTGGTGCTTTCCGACATCGCAACCTATCGCGAACTATGGGACGGGGCCGCGATGTTCTTTGACGCGCGCAATCCGCACGACCTCGCTGCCGGCCTCAATCGTCTTTCCAGCGATGCCGAACTCAGGCGAGAGCTCGGCCAGGCAGCGATGCGACGGAGCCGCCGGTTTACACTGGCCAGGCAAGCGGCAGCCATGCGAGGCGTCTACGACAAGGCGGCCCTGGCTATGGCGGGGCGTTGACCATGCGCTTTTTGTTCTACACCCACTCGGTCGTATCCGACTGGAACCACGGCAATGCCCATTTCCTGCGCGGTATCATGCGGGATCTGATCGCGCGCCAGCACCAGGCAGTCGCGCTGGAGCCGTCCGACGGCTGGAGCCGTTCGAACCTGTTGGCCGAGAAGGGATCCTTCGCCATCGAACGCTTCCGCAAGGATTTCCCAGAGTTGATGCCGGTGACCTACAATGCCGGGTTCGATCACGAGGCCTGGATCGCCGAGGCCGACGTTGTGATCGTTCATGAGTGGACGGATCCGGAGCTTGTCGCACGCATCGGCCGTGCCCGGGCCGCTGGCGGCAACTTCATCCTTCTGTTTCATGACACCCATCACCGGGCCGTATCGGCGACCGAGGCAATCTCGGCGCTACGGTTGGAGCACTATGACGGCGTCCTCGCCTTTGGCGAGACCTTGCGCGAGAGCTATCTGCGCGCCGGCTGGGGCAAGCGCGTCTTCACCTGGCATGAAGCCGCGGACGATCGCCTGTTCAAGCCGCACCCAGAGATCCATCCCATGTCCGATCTGGTCTGGATTGGAAACTGGGGCGACGATGAGCGGACTGCCGAACTCAAGGAATTTCTGATCGAGCCAGTACACGATCTCGGTCTCGAGGCCACAGTTCATGGCGTACGCTATCCCAAGCCCGCACTTGCGGACCTGGCCGCCGCCGGACTGCGCTATGATGGATGGATCGCCAATGCCGATGTGCCGAAGGCGTTCGCCGCGCATCGTGTCACCGTTCACATCCCACGGCGCCCCTATCGTGAGGGATTGCCTGGAATTCCGACGATCCGGATGTTCGAGGCGCTCGCCTGCGGCATTCCGCTGATTTCAGCACCCTGGTCCGATGTCGAGCAGTTGTTCAGGCCCGGCGTCGACTTCCTGTTTGCGGAGAACGGCTCTCAGATGCGGCAACACTTGCGGGCGGTATTGGCCGATGCGGATTTCGCGGCTTCCCTGGTGACTTCGGGCCTCGAGACCATTCGCTCCCGGCATACCTGCCAGCACCGCGTTGACGAGCTGTTCCGCGTGCTCACGGCATGCACGACCGAACATACCATCAACAACACCACCGCAAAGGAAGCCGCCGCATGAAGATGGCATTCTACGGATCGAGTCTTTTGTCGTCCTACTGGAACGGTGCCGCGACTTACTATCGCGGGTTGCTGAAGGCGCTTTCCCAATTGGGCTACGAAATCACCTTCTATGAACCCGACGTCTACGACCGGCAGAAGAATCGCGACATCGAGGCGCCCGACTGGTGCACTGTCGTCGTTTATGAAGCGACCCAGCACGCGCTGATGCAGGTCGCGGCACGTGCCGCCAGCGCCGACATCGTCGTCAAGGCGAGTGGCGTCGGTTTCGAGGACGAGGCGCTGCTGCGCGCCGTTCTCGACCACGCCCGCAGCGACGCGCTGGTGGTATTCTGGGACGTGGACGCTCCGGCAACCCTTGCCCAGTTGCGCGACGAACCGGACCATCCGCTCCATAGCGCCCTGCAAGAAATCGACCTTGTGCTGACCTATGGAGGCGGCGACCCCGTGGTATGGGCCTACCGTGCCATGGGGGCGAACGAATGCGTGCCGATCTACAATGCGCTCGATCCCCAAACGCATTATCCGGTCACCAGCAATGCGCGTTTCGCTTGCGATCTGGCGTTCCTTGGCAACAGGCTGCCGGATCGTGAGGCACGGGTCGAAGCGTTTTTCCTCGATCCCGCATGCCAGCTGCCGAAACAGCGTTTTCTGCTCGGTGGATCGGGCTGGGGGGACAAGCCGCTTCCCGCCAATGTCGGCTGGCTCGGTCACGTCGGCACCCGCGATCACAATGCCTTCAACGTCACACCCAAGGCGGTTCTGAACATCAGCCGCGACAGCATGGCCGTAAACGGTTTTTCACCGGCCACGCGTGTCTTCGAGGCGGCCGGCGCCGGCGCCTGCCTCATCACCGATGCGTGGCTGGGCGTGGAACTGTTCCTGAAGCCAGGCGAGGAGATCCTGGTGGCGCGCGACGGCGGCGATGTCGCCGAGATCATGTGCTCGCTGACCTCCAGTCGGGCAAAGGCAATCGGCCAGGCCGCACTTTGCCGCGTGCTGGCCGATCACACCTACGCGTTGCGGGCGGACGTGGCCGATGCAGTCTTCAAACGTCACTTCGAGCAGGGGACCGTGGAGGCAGCGGAATGACCAAGCAATTGGACATCGTCTTTCTTGGCCTGTCGCTGTCCTCGTCCTGGGGAAACGGCCACGCCACGACGTTTCGAGGCCTGCTGAAAGGTCTGCACGAACTCGGCCACCGCGTGACCTTTCTGGAGCGCGAGGTGCCGTGGTACGCAAACCACCGCGATCTGCGCGATCCGGATTTCTGCGCCTTGCGCTACTACGAAACCACTGCGGAGTTGCAACGCGACTACGCCCGGTGCCTGGAGCAGGCCGACATCGTCGTCATCGGCTCGTTTGTGCCGGAAGGGCGCGTGGTCATCGACATCGTCGCTTCGCTTTGCAAAGGGCGCTTCTGCTTTTACGACATCGACACGCCGGTGACCGTGGCGCAGCTTTCAGCCGACGATTGCGATTATCTGAGCTGGCGGCAGATTCCTTACTTCGACGTCTACTTCTCGTTCACCGGCGGGCCGATGCTTGGCCGTCTGGTGGAGGACTTCGGTGCGCGCCGCGCCGAACCGCTCTACTGCTCGGTCGACCCGGAACGGCACCACCGGACCGGCGATCCGATCCGCTGGGATCTCGGCTATCTCGGCACCTACAGTGCCGACCGGCAGGCAACGCTGAACGCGCTGCTGCTCGAGCCCGCACGGCATATGCGGGACCGGCGTTTCGTCGTGGCCGGTTCGCAATACCCATCCGACATCATCTGGCCGGACAATGTCGAACGTATCGAACATCTGCCGCCCGCCGATCATGCCGCGTTCTACAACCGTCAGCGCTACACGCTGAACGTCACACGCAGTTCAATGATCGCCGCGGGATGGTCGCCCAGTGTGCGCCTGTTCGAAGCGGCTGCTTGCGGCACGCCCATCATCAGCGATCGCTGGCCAGGGCTCGACAGCTTCTTTCCCGCTTCCGCGATCCACACCGCCGGGGAAACGGACGATGTCGTCGAGATCCTTTTCGGCGAGTCCGAGCGCACACGCCTCGCCATGGCCCGCCGGGCCCGCGAACGCGTCCTCGCATCCCACACCGGTGCGGCCAGGGCCCGCGAATTCGTGGCGGCGTTGACACAGCCAAGGGCGGCGGCCCTCGATTTCGACATCGGAAGCGCAGCATGACCAGCAGACAGGAGAAAACGGCGATGCGACAAACACGAAACGCGCGAAGGGCAAAGGCAGTGCTTGTTGCCGGCGGTGCGGGATTCCTCGGTTCGCATCTTTGCGAAGCATTGCTCCGCAACGGCTGGCGCGTGATCTGCGCCGACAATTTTCTGACTGGGCGCATGGAGAACATCATCTCGATCATGGACCATCCGGGTTTCCGGTTGATCGAGCAGGATATCTGCCGGCCATTGGATCTCGGCGAGCCCGTGGAGCGTATCTTCAACCTGGCATGCGCTGCCTCGCCGCCGCGTTACCAGGCCGACCCTATCCACACCACGCGAACCTGCGTGATTGGAACGCTCAACCTGCTCGAACTCGCTGTCCGATATGACGCGCGGCTGCTACAGGCCTCGACGAGCGAAGTGTATGGCGATCCGGAACAGCATCCCCAGAGGGAGGATTATGTCGGCCACGTGAACTGCACCGGTCCGCGCGCCTGCTACGACGAGGGCAAACGCACCGCCGAAACGCTTTGCTTCGACTATCTGAGAGCCGGCAAAGCCGACGTGCGCGTCGCGCGCATCTTCAACACCTACGGTCCGAGAATGGATCCGGCGGACGGCCGCATCGTCTCGAACCTGATCATGCAGGCGCTCGAGAAACGTCCCCTGACGATCTTCGGCGACGGCTTGCAGACGCGATCCTTCTGCTATGTCTCCGATCAGATCGATGGATTGAGGCGCCTGATGGATATCGATCCCAATCCAGGCAAGCCGGTCAATCTGGGCAATCCCGGAGAATTCACCATCGTGCGACTGGCTGCGTTGGTGAAGGCGATGACGGGTACCAAATCGGATCTGAGATTTCTACCGCTGCCGCAAGACGATCCTCGGCGCAGGCAGCCCGATATTTCGCGTGCAAAAGCGCTGCTCGGCTGGACGCCGAAGGTGCCCCTCAACGAAGGGCTCAAGCTGACGATCGATTATTTCGCAGCTCTCGAAGGCAGCCGCATCGGCGATCAGATGACGGGCTTTGCCAAAAGAGCGAGGCCCGCACCCGGAGGGCTGCAGAACCTTCCGGCGTGATGCGAGATGGTACCGAACCTTTCCCGAGATCGTGCGGAACATCCGCCCAGGCTTGTGGTTTGGCAGGAGGACCCGATACGGAGGATCACCCTCATGCAACCCAAGCGCCCCTCGAGGGATATCGACCAGATGGCCGAACGCGAGACCGCTGCCTATCTGCGGCGCGCCTCGATTACCTATCTCGAGTGCTGCGTCAGCCTGATGATGACGCATCTGCAGCGCGAGGAAGTGGCCACTATTCTCGAGCAGGAAGCAGACATGCTGCGAAGGCTGGACTGATCGGAACGATCATATCCGGCATTCGTCCAGGAACCGTATCAGCGGCATCCTATATCGGTCTGCCATCTCGGCCAGTCTTGTTTTTTCCCCGCCGTTTTCGGATTGCGCAGCCGTGCTCCAGAGCCCGAGTTGGAATGCCAAATAGCATGGTTCGAAAAAGCCGATGTGGTCACGGTCGATGGCAAGTTCCATTCCCTCGACCAAGGTCCTCACATCGCTGTCGGACAGTCCATACTCGACGCGGGCGCCGGCAATGTCCCACTCAATCGGTTGGCAGCCGATCAAATCATGTGCCCGGCAGTGGTCAACAGCATCTGTCTTGAGCACCGTGCCATCTGCACGAACGAGAAACTCCCACGGTTGAAGCTTTCCGTCGATTTCAACGCGCTGCAGCACATGCGCGGAGGTCGGTTTCGAGAGCCAACCGCGCAACGTCGCTGCGCGTTTCTCGCCCAAGGCTTCCGAGGCATTGGAAACAGCCATCTCCGCGAGCGCAAGCAATGATGCACCCGGTTCGCAAGTTCGAAGATTGAGCGCACGCCAGGTCAGGTAGTTTGTGAGCTCCGCGATCAGTTTTTCCCTGGGCAGCGGCGCCTGATCCATCGTGCTGCCATCAATCCACCGTTCAACCAGAAAGCCATGGCAAAGCGCGACAACTTGCGATCCGAACCCGGCTTCGTGCAACATCGCCGCGGCTCGTTTCTTGCGCAGTCCGGTTTCGCCGAGGCCGGCGAATTTGACGAGCCAGCGGTCACGCCCTGCGGACGCCAGGAATTTACGCCGCTCGGTACCGCGTGGGCTCGGCGGCCAGCGTCCTTCGTCGGCATAGTGGGCGGCCCGCCACTCGCCACCAGATAGTTCGGTCAGGTTTAATTCCGGCCTGCCGACCGCCTCGGCCACCCAATCGCGCAGCGTGGGAATTTTCGAGCTTTCGGAGAAGGTGGATTCAAACGCCGTCGCCACATGTTTCGGACAGCGCGACCACGTTTCCCGAGCCTCCGGCGACGCTTCGCTGCCCGGGCCGCCTGAATGGCTGGGAAACAGGTGAATGCGGTCCGTATCGACATCCAGTTCACGCAGCCAAACGACAACGGCATGCATCGAACTGCCGGACAGGCCGGGACCCTCGTCGACAACGGCGAAACGCGCCGATGGATTGTTCTTCCAGGCGGTGATCGACCGCGGATCGGCGTTGATGTGCCTGTGGAAGGGATGGCCGATCGGACGAACGCTGAATGGCGCCGGCGCGCCAATCGAGGCCGCCACCATAGCTGCGAGCCCAAGGCCAATGCTGCGGACACCGATAACGCATGTGTTCGCATCGAGCCCCGACTTCTGCGCCGCGTCCAAATAGCTTTCGGGATAAAGCGCATAATGCGCATAACCCTCGGCGGAGCCGGTCAGAACCTCGGCCTGACAGTCGAGCCCGGCCAGCAGCTTGAGAAGTCCCGGATCGATGCCACCGCCAACGTTGAAACCGCTTCGCCACGACTTCGCTACCTCTGCCGCAAGTCCGACCAGCAGCCTGGCGCCTTGCTGTTGCCGTGGCGAAAAAATGTCGATGCCGCCGGTTCCGAAATCGACGTCGGCAAGCGCCTGAACCAGCTCCGACACGCTGATGAACAGTCCGACCAATGCAGCATGGCGTCGGATGCCATGAGACATCCGATCAAGTCTTATGGCCATTTCGCCTGCTGCTTCGCGAAGCTGTTGTGCGTCCTGCGTCCGCTTGTGGTCGCCGTAGACGATCATCGATCGGTTTCCAATGCTTGCCGTGCGGGAACGCATCGGATGCGGCTTCGATCCATGCTGTCTCGCGCAATTTTTCGATGGGCGGAGGAACATTCCGGCAAGCTGATGGTTCGGCGCCAGGAACTTACCTTTGAACAACATAGGGTGGCGGTTTCGTGGGATCGAAAAAGGTTCGTGTTGGTATCGTTGGGGTCGGCAATTGCGCATCCTCCCTGGTGCAGGGCCTCTCGTTCTATCGTCACGCTAAAAGCAACGAACCAATCCCTGGGCTGATGCATGCCGACCTCGGCGGTTACCATGTCGACGACATCGAGATTGTCTGCGCATTCGATGTCGCCAAGAGCAAGGTTGGCCTCGACGTCGCGGAAGCGATCTACGCCGCCCCCAACAACACGTTCCGCTTTGCCGACGCCATGACAACCGGCGTTCGCGTCGAGCGCGGACCGACGCTGGACGGGATCGGCAAATATTTGCGCGACGAGATTGAAGAAGCTCCCGAGCCGGTTGCCAATGTCACCGAGATCCTGCGTGACAGCAGCGCTGACGTGCTGGTTTCCTACCTGCCGGTGGGTTCCGAGGAGGCGACCTGCTTCTATGCCGAATGCGCACTCGAGGCCGGCTGCGCCTTCGTCAATTGCATACCGGTCTTTATCGCCTCACGTCCGGAATGGCGACGGCGCTTTGAGCAGCGCGGGCTGCCGCTGGTCGGCGACGACATCAAGAGCCAGGTCGGCGCGACCATCGTGCATCGGTTGCTAGCCAATCTCTTCCGTGAACGCGGCGTACGCATCGACCGCACCTATCAACTGAATTTCGGCGGCAACACCGATTTTCTCAACATGCTGGAACGCGAGCGGCTGGAATCGAAGAAAATCTCCAAGACACAGTCCGTGGCCAGCCAGTTCGATGTTCCCCTGGAGCCGGGCAACATCCATGTCGGCCCGAGCGACCATGTGCCTTGGCTCACCGATCGCAAGTGGGCCTATATAAGGGTCGAAGGCACGACCTTCGGCGGCGTGCCGCTCAATGCCGAGCTCAAGCTGGAGGTCTGGGATTCGCCCAACTCGGCCGGCGTGGTGATCGATGCGGTACGCTGCGCCAAGCTGGCGCTCGATCGCGGCATAGCCGGCGCGCTGACCGGTCCCTGCAGTTATTTCATGAAGTCGCCTCCCGAACAGTTCACCGACGCCGAAGCGCGGCAGCGCACGCTCGCTTTTATCGCAGGCAAGGACGAGCCTTTGCTCGATGCCGCAGAATGACGACGACCTTCTTTCTGATCCGCCATGCGGCACACGAAAATGTCGGCTCCTATCTGGCAGGCCGTATGGACGGCGTTTGCCTCGGCGATGCCGGTAAGGCGCAGGCAACGCAGCTTGGCTGCCGCATGGCCCGGGAGCCCATCGTCGCGATCTTGTGCAGCCCGCGCGAGCGTACCCGAGAGACGGCGCTGCCAGTTGCGCTCGCCTGCGGTGTCGGAGAAATCGCGATCTGCGCCGAACTTGACGAGATCGACTTCGGCGACTGGTCGGGAAAGACTTTCGATGAACTGAATGGCGACGCCAGCTGGCGAGCCTGGAATGATCAGCGGCAAGTGGCAAGGACACCGAGTGGCGAGACCATGCACGATGTCCAGCAGCGCGTCGTCGCGGTGATGAATGCTGTCCACGAGAAGCATCAGAATCAGTGTGTCGCCCTCGTCAGCCACGCCGATGTGATCAAGGCCGCCGTCTGCAAGGTCCTTGGCTTGCCGGCCGGCGACTGCTTTCGCTTCGACATCGATCCCGCTTCGATCACGACGATCGTGTCGGGGGACTGGGGGGCGAAGCTGATCCGATTGAACGAAGTTGCCTGACGAGGATTTGCCGGATGCAGATGGTCATTTTCGGTCTTACCGTCACGTCTTCATGGGGCAACGGCCATGCCACCTTATGGAGGGGACTGATCCGAGCCCTCGCCCGGCGCGGCTGGTCAGTTACCTTCTTCGAACGCGACACGCCCTACTATGCCGGAGCGCGCGATCTTGATCGCCTGAACGGCGGCAACGTCGTGCTCTACCCGGACTGGGAGGACATCCGCCGGGTCGCGGAGCAAACAGTCAAACAATCGGATGTCGTTATCGTCACCTCTTATTGTCCCGACGCCGTGGACGCCTCGCGGCTGGCGCAGCAGGCAGGCCGCGGACTGCGTGTGTTCTACGATCTGGACACTCCGGTCACGCTTGCCCGCATCGAACAAGGTGAGCGTCCACCCTATTTCGGCCCTGAGGGTCTTGCCGATTTCGACCTCGTCCTGAGTTACACCGGCGGCTCGGCGGTCGACGCGCTGAAGACGGTTCTGGGTGCGCGCCATGTGGTGCCGCTCTATGGGCACGTCGATCCCGACCAACACCGGCCGGCAGAGAAGCGGGCCGAATTCGCCGGTGATCTGTCCTATCTCGGGACCTACGCGGCGGATCGCCAGGCCGGCGTCGAAAAGCTGCTGGTCCGCACCGCCGCGCGTCTACCGGATCAGCGCTTCATCATCGGCGGCGCACAGTATCCGCAGGAATTCCCGTGGGGCGACAACATCTTCTTCGTCAGGCATCTGCCACCGGCCGATCATCCGGCGTTTTTCTCATCCTCCCGACTGACGCTGAATGTCACCCGCGAGGCGATGGTGCAAAAAGGCTGGTGTCCTTCGGGCCGGTTGTTCGAAGCGGCGGCATGCGGGGTGCCGATCATAACCGACACCTGGCCTGGCCTGAGCAGCTTCTTCGAACCCGGCAGCGAGATCCTGCTGGCCCACGACACCGATGACGTGGTCGCGGCGCTCGCCTTGCCGGCAGATGAACTCGATGCCATCAGAACCCGTGCGCGCGAACGGGTTCTGGACGAACACACTTCTGCCCGGCGCGCGGCGGAGCTGGACCACATTCTAAACGACGCCTTTCAAAGATCTCCCCGCGAACCGATGATGGAAGCAGTCTGATGTTGGGCATCGTGCCCGCTGCCGGGCGCGGCAGCCGCATTCAACCGCTCGGCTTCTCGAAAGAGCTGCTGCCGGTAGGCAGTCGGATCGATGGACAGACGGAGCGTCCCTGCGCGGTGAGCGAGTACCTGGTGCGGCGGATGGTGCGCGCCGGCGTCGACAAGATCTGTTTCATCATCGGATCGGGCAAATCCGACATTCTCGAATATTACGCCGCCGGCTATGGTGACGCTGCCGCTCTGTTCGTGGTGCAGCCCAACCCTGTTGGACTTTGCGATGCGATTTTTCGGGCAGCGCCTCTCGTCGCGCCCGACGAGACGGTTTTGATTGGTTTGCCCGATACGATCTGGTTCCCCGAGGACGGCTTCTCCTGCCTGCCGGATAGTTCCCTATCGTTTCTGCTCTTCCCGGTGGACCGCCCGGAATTTTTCGATGCCGTGGTTCTCGACGAGGGAGATCGGGTGAAGGAAATTCAGGTCAAGCGGCAAGACGCTGCCACGAACTGGATCTGGGGGGCGTTCAAGATGCCGGGCCGGATCTTGCACCAACTCGCTGCACTCTGGCGTGAACGGGACCGGCGTGACGAATATATCGGCACCCTGATCAATGCCTATCTGGCTGCCGGCGGTGAAGCCTACGGTGTCAGGGCCGGAGTCTCCTACGTCGATGTCGGCACCTTCAACGGCTATCGCACGGCTCTTCGGCTGCTCGAAGAGGGCGTCGCATCCGAACAACGCCAAACCGCCATGCTTGTGGGTGGAGCACACCCGCATGTGCCTGTCGTTCCCGGCGAAGGAGCCTGACCATGCTGCATTCCCATGCCGAAATCCGCCGCCGTATCGATGCTCTCGGCCCATGGTTCCACAACATGGAACTGGCCGGTGTCGAAACCGCTCCCAACCATTTTCTCGGCAATTACCCGCTGATCAAATGGCGCAAATTCGCCGAGGCCATTCCCGCGGATCTGACAGGCAAGACGGTGTTGGATATCGGCTGCAATGCCGGCTTCTATTCCATCGAGATGAAACGGCGAGGTGCTGCCCGTGTCCTCGGCATTGATTTCGATGAGGCTTATCTGGCGCAGGCCCGCTTTGCCGCCGAGATCGCCAATTGCGAGATCGAATTCCAGAAACTGTCGGTCTACGACGTCGGCGCCCTGCGCGAAACATTCGATATCGTGCTGTTCATGGGGGTGCTTTATCACTTGCGCCACCCGTTGCTTGCGCTCGACCTTATCCGTGAGCATGTCGCCGGTGATCTGATGATCTTCCAGTCCATGCAGCGCGGCAGCACCGATCTTCCCGAGATGGAAGAGAACTATCATTTCTGGACGCATGACCTGTTCGACCGGCCGGAATTTCCCAAGCTCCATTTCATCGAGCACCGCTATGCCGACGACCCGACCAACTGGTGGATACCCAATCGAGCCTGCACCGAAGCGATGCTGCGCAGCGCCGGTTTCGAGATCGTTCTGCACCCTGAGCAGGAGGTCTATTTCTGCCGGGCCGCAGGCGACCCGGCCAGTGGCGGTCCCGTCTACCCCTCGAAAGGACAGCGCCATGATTGAAGCCGCGATGATCTGGAACGAGCCCAACAACAAATCGCATTGGGATCCCGAGCTCGACCCCGACTGGAGCCGCTTCGCCAGGATGGCAATCCTGGCGGCGGACGCAATCGCATCTGAAAACCCGGCTTTGACCAAAGTGCTCGGTGGCATCTCGCCGATAGACCCGGGATTCATCACTCGCATGAAGGAATTCGGCGTGCTGGATCATGTCGACGCCGTCGCCGTGCACGGCTTTCCGCTCGACTGGAACCTGTGGCAAATCCAGGAATGGCCGCAGAAGATCGGCGAGATCGCGACCGTCACCGACCTTCCCATCTGGGTCAGCGAAGTCGGCGTATCGACCTTCGGCGCCGAGGAAATCCAGGTCTGGGGGCTCAAGCGAACAGCTGAATTGCTGCTCGGCAATGCACCACGCGTCCAGTGGTACAGCCTCTACGATCTTCCGCGTGAATGGGAAGCAACGACGCGTCACCGCGAAGCCGAAGGCTCCTCTTATTACCGTCATTTCCATATGGGGCTGCTGCGCCAGGACGGCACGCCAAAGCCCGCGCTGGAGGAATTCCTGCGCTATACACCCGCAATGGGACTGGTGCAGTGGTTTCATTTCGAAGATCCGCGGCTGGACGACGCTGTCGCCTGGATGAAGCGGCTGGGTGTCACCAATATGCGTACCGGGCTTTCCTGGGCGGACAGTTTTCGGCCGAATGCGCTGGACTGGTTTGACCGGCAGATGGAAGCACTCGCCGATTTCGACGTGACGGTCACCTTCTGCTTCACACCTCAGCATCGCGGAATGATGCCCCACCACACCAGCCCGCCACTGGTGCCGGAGGAGTTCGCGGATTTCTGCTCAACCATGATCCGCCGCTATGCGCCTGGCATGACATCCGCCTCGCTCCCCACGCGGCGGGCCTCGGCCGCGTGAAATCGTCATGCTGCCCATGCATCAGATGCCGGACTTCGCGACACCACTGACAGGTGGGGATGCGGCGCAGGGCACCGGGACGCAACCGGCCGCGACACTCGCCGTCCTCAATGTCGCCTACCCTCTCGCGCCCGTCGGACCCGACGCTGTCGGCGGTGCCGAACAGGTTCTGTCGATGCTCGATCGGGCATTGGTTCACGCCGGCCATCGATCTATCGTCATTGCTTGCCGTGGCTCCAGCACGAGCGGCACGCTTGTGGAAATACCGGCCGAAAACGGCATGCTCGACGAGGCGGCGAAGCGCCGCGCGCAAGAGGCCCATCGCAAAGCGATCGCCACTGCCCGCGCCCGATGGCCCATCGATGTGGTTCATCTGCACGGCATCGATTTCGACGCTTATCTGCCTGACGATGGTCCGACCTTGGTGACCCTCCACCTGCCGTTGGATTGGTATCCGGCCGCGGCATTGCGCCCGACGCGTGGCGACCTCTGGCTTCATGCGGTCTCGCCCAGCCAGCAGAAAACCGCGCCGTCAGGCGCCAGGCTGACGGCGCCGATTCCGAACGGCGTCGACATCCAAGCACTGAACCTGCCGCAACCGAAGCGCGACTTTGCCCTGGTTCTGAGCCGGATTTGCCCGGAGAAGGGCATTCACCTGGCGCTCGATGCAGCCAAACTGGCAGGCGTTCCGCTCGTCGTCGGCGGTAAGGTCTATCCCTACGAAACGCATACGCGGTACTTTCGCGACGAGGTCCAATCTCGCCTCGATGGCCGCCGCCGCTTCCTTGGTCCGCTCGGCTTCACCGCCAAGCGACGCTTTCTCAACGCAGCGCGCTGTCTGGTCATTCCGAGCCTCGCAGCCGAGACCAGCTCGCTTGTGGCCATGGAGGCCCTCGCCTGCGGGACCCCGGTAGTCGCCTTTCCAAATGGTGCGCTTCCCGACGTCATAGAGCACGGCAGAACGGGCTTTCTCGTCGACACGGTCGACGAGATGGCCCAAGCCATTCTTGCGGCGCCCAGCTTGGATGCCGAGACATGCAGGGCGGAGGCGCGACGGCGATTTTCGCTGGAACGGATGATCTCGTCTTACATGGATGCCTATCAGGCGCTGGCACAGCTTGGCACTGGTCGCCGGCGCTTGGCTGCGACGCCGTGAGCAAAGCGGTGCTGCGCTGCGAAATCATCGGTGACCCCGCGCAGTTCGACGCCTTGACGCCGCACTGGTGGAAACTGTGGCAGCAGAGTCCCTCGGCGACGCCGTTTCAATCTCCCGCCTGGCTGGTGCCATGGTGGCACGCATTCGCACCCGGTGAACTGGCGACAGTCGCGGTCTGGCGCGGCGGGGATCTGGTCGGGCTGGCGCCGTGTTACCTGGAGCATGGGACGGCTGGTTCGAAGCTGCTTCCGGTCGGCATTTCGCTCAGCGATTATCTGGACATCCTGGCTGTCCCTGGGATCGAAGCCGAGGTTGTCGGCGTTATCGCCGAGTCGATCTTCTCGATCGGGTGGGCGCAGTGGATCTTGTCGGACTTGCCGCAGGACAGCGTCGCCCTTGCGATGAAGCATCCCGAGATGGATCGGCCGACCGCCCATGCCGCCTGCCCCGTGCTCGCCATCGCCGGCGACGAAACGCTGGCAGGCTGCGTCCCCGCAAGACGCAGACGCCAGTTGCGTCGGGCGCGCCAGGCCGCATCAAGATGCGGCCGGATTGCGCTGTCATCGGCAAGCGGCAGTCCGCAAACCTTCCTCGATCAATTGATCCGCCTGCACAATGTGCGATGGGCCGAACACGGAGGGGGGGTGTTGGCCAACCCCGCCGTCGAGCAATTCCATCGGCTCTCGCTTCCCTTGCTCGATGCTCATGGTCTGGTGCGATGCTGGCTGCTCGCGATCGATGACAGGACCATCGGTGCCTATTACGGATTTTACCACCGCGGCCGTGCCTACGCTTATCTGGGTGGGTTCGACCCTGCTTATGCCGAGGAGAGCCCGGGCGCGATCCTGATTGGCCATGCAATCGTGGAGTCGATCCGCGAAGATGCGCGCGAGTTCGATTTCCTGCGCGGCCAGGAGGCCTACAAATATGGCTGGGGCGCCGCCGACAGGTGGACGATGCGCAGGGTCTGGACGCGGAGTTGACCCATGAGTGTAACCGCACCGAAAGGCGCCCAGCGCCGGACATCGGTCAGGCTGGCGGTTGAAGACTGCATGGCCGACGGTATTTGCGCCGAAGGTGTTCTCGTCAGGCTGGCGCTCCACCTGCCGCCCACAATTGGGGCAGCGGAATTGGCGGAGGTCGTGCTGAAAGTCCGTCCGGCGGATACCGGCGACGCGGCAAGATTGCGGAAGGTCGCCGGACTGCTGCGCTGCAAACCAGACGTCTTTGCCATGTTGCGAGCGACGGGCGGCGCCGTTCGCCATGAGCGCAATGAGGACGAAACGAATGCCGCTGTCGTCATGCGGCTGGCCTCCAGCTTCGATGCCGCGGCAGCGATTTCGGGAGCCGCGAGTGTCCAACTGGCATCCTTCGGCGATGAGGAAAGGCTCACAGCCACGACCAACGAAATCGTCGCATGGCTGGAAGCGCGAGAATTCACCGGAAGGGAACGGAGCATTCTCGACATCGGTTGCGGCATCGGCCGTTTCGAGCGTGCGCTGTGCAAATCCTTCAAGCGGATGGTCGGTATCGATATATCGTCGCGAATGATCTCCATCGCCTCAGAGCAATGCGCCGCACTCGGCAATGTCGAGTTACGACAAACCTCCGGTCTCGATCTGGCCGATTTCGACGATGCCAGTTTCGATTGCGTGCTGGCGGTCGACAGCTTTCCCTATCTGGTTCTGGCCGGCATGGCAGAGCGGCATTTCGAAGAAATTGCCCGCGTTCTGAAACGGCCGGGCTGGCTCGCCTTGCTGAACTATTCCTATCGCGGATCGCTTTTCTCAGACCGCGACGATATCGGCCGTCTGGCGCAAGCTCATCAATTGCGGGTCCTCATCGACGGTGAGAAGCCGTTTCGATCATGGGATGGCAACGCTTTTTTGCTCGCTCGGTGAGACGGAACATTACAGCACGATGCCAGTTCGGACGTCGAGCAAAGGGCACCAACGAGTGTCCTCGATTCGAAGGAGGAGCGCGGGCTGGACGGCAATCGGATCAAGTCCGAAGGATTACGCCGCTAATCGATTGCCGAAGGACTGAACGCCAGCGCGCGGGCCTGTGGTCCGCGGGGCGACGAAGGAGCAAGGAAATAAACCTGTGCAAGGGTCCGCCGGTCAGCTTCTCGGCGGTGGACACAGGCTTGTAATGCCGGGCGCTTATCACCACACTACGATCAAGGGACCGCTATCAAGAGAATGTGATGTCTCGTTCGAGCGACGATACCGCGGATCCGCATGTCGAGATGGCGGTGGATCGGGAGATTGCCTCCCTGCTGGCAGCCATAGAGCAGGAAAAGATTCCGGACCGCCTCACCAAGCTGGCGATCGAATTGCAGAACGCGCTCGTCGAGAAGCGTCGGCGCGACGTGAACAACTGACTATCTGCGGCTGTCGACCTCGACGTCGAGCTGACCGTCCGACAGCTGGTTTCTCCTCTCCATCAATGTCTCCAGCGAACTCTCCCCTAGGAGTTCAAGGATGTTGGCGCGCGCACGGTTCAGGCGGCTTTTGACCGTCCCGACCGCGCAACCGCATATATCGGCGGTTTCCTCGTAGCTCACTCCCAAAACGCCGATCAGCATCAGCACCTCGCGTTGGTGTTCAGGCAGTCTTTGAATGGCGCCGTGAACTTCCCTGCTCTGAACAGTCCATTCCTGGGTGGCTTCCGAAATTGGTCTCGAAGAGGCGCAGTCGAGCAGGCCTGGCGCCTCCCGGGCAGCGATCTTGACCCGGGTATAATAGGTGTTGCGCATGATGGTGAAGAGCCACGACTTCATTCGCGTACCGGGTTCGAACTTGTCGATGTTGGCGAGACCCTTGGTCAGTGTCTCCTGCACGAGATCGTCAGCATCGTCGGGGACGCGGCAGAAGGTGCGCGCGAATGCCCGCAGGGCGGGTATCAGGTCAACGATGGAAACTTCATTGGTTTCCTGGTCGGCCAAAAGGCAGCCTCCGGATGACAATGGTCCAGCTCCCAGCAGAAAGAGTGTGTGAACGCAGCCTCAGCTAAATGCATGGAAGTTTGGTTCGTTCCTCTTGCTGGAGACAACTCTTCATAATTCTTCGCGGGCGGAGATGTCTGTCATGCGATCGGCGCATACCATCGCCGCAGCAGCGACGCCTCCTTCGACAGTGGTATCTAACAGCGTCCGCTTTTTTACGGGAACAAAGCCGTTCACCGGCAGTTTGATGGCTTGCCACTTCAACCTTCCAGTATCGATCGAGGACCTGTCATGGCCAAATCCGCTCGCCCCTCCGCTCGCCAATCGGCAAGTGGACTGGATCAGAATAGCGCGCGCGGAAATGGCGGCGAGTTGCACCAGATCGCGGGAGACGACACGCCTGTCCTTACCACGGCGCTCGGAACGCCTGTCTCCGACGACCAAAACACATTGCGGATCGGTGAACGCGGACCATCGCTGATCGAAGACTTTCACTTTCGCGAGAAGATTTTCCACTTCGACCACGAACGCATCCCGGAACGGGTCGTCCATGCCCGCGGCTATGGCGCGCATGGTTATTTCGAGACCTACGACTCACTGGCCAAATACACACGTGCCGACATTTTCCAGCGAGCTGGTGAAAAGACGCCGGCATTCGTTCGTTTCTCGACGGTTGCCGGCAACAAGGGCTCGTTCGATCTCGCCCGCGACGTGCGCGGCTTTGCGGTCAAGCTCTACACCAAGGAAGGCAATTGGGATTTGGTCGGCAACAACATTCCGGTCTTCTTCATCCAGGACGCCATCAAGTTTCCCGATCTGATCCACGCCGCCAAACAGGAGCCCGACCGTGCTTTTCCGCAGGCACAGACGGCGCACGACAATTTCTGGGACTTCATCAGCCTGATGCCGGAATCGATGCACATGGTCATGTGGATCATGTCGGATCGCGCCATCCCGCGTTCCTTCCGCTTCATGCAAGGCTTCGGTGTGCACACGTTCCGCCTCGTCAACGCCAAGGACGAATCCACCTTCGTCAAGTTCATCTGGAAACCCAAGCTCGGCATGCAATCGGTGGTCTGGAACGAGGCGGTCAAGATCAACGGCGCCGATCCCGACTTCCATCGCCGCGATCTGTGGGAGGCCATACAGGCCGGCAATTTCCCGGAATGGGAGTTGACGGTGCAACTGTTCGATCAGGCGTTTGCCGACAGTTTTGACTTCGATATCCTGGACGCAACGAAGATCATTCCCGAAGAGGTTCTCGAACCAATTCCGGTCGGTCGGCTGGTGCTCGACCGGATGCCGGATAATTTCTTCGCCGAGACCGAGCAGGTTGCATTCATGACGCAGAATGTGCCGCCCGGAATCGATTTCTCCAACGATCCGCTTCTGCAGGGCCGCAACTTCTCCTATCTCGATACCCAATTGAAACGACTGGGCAGCCCGAACTTTACCCATCTGCCGATCAATGCACCGAAGTGCCCGTTCGCCCATTTTCAACAGGACGGGCACATGGCCATGCGCAATCCGGCCGGTCGCGCCAACTATGAACCTAACTCATGGGGACTGGGACCGCGCGAGGATCCGCAGCGTGGCTTCCGTTCTTTCTCCGATGCCGAACAAGGGCAGAAAGTACGTCTGCGCGCGGAGAGCTTCGCCGATCACTACAGCCAGGCCCGGCAATTCTTCAACAGCCAGACACCACCGGAGCAGCGTCACATCGCGATGGCGCTGACGTTTGAACTGAGCAAGGTCCAGGCACCGGCGATCCGCGAACGCATGGTTTCGCATTTGTTGAACATCGATGAAACGCTGGCGACCACGGTCGCCGACAAGCTCGGCATCCGTGACATGCCCGAACCTGCCGAAGCCGCCGTTCCACCGCGCGATGACTTGCCGCCGTCGCCGGCGCTCAGCATCATCCAAAACGGGCCCGACAGTTTCGAAGGCCGCAAAGTCGGTGTCATGCTCAGCGATGGAGCCGATGTCGCGCTGTTCGAGGAACTTCGTTCCGCCATCGAAGCGGAAGGCGCGGTGATGGAGGTGGTTGCGCCCAAGGTGGGCGGCGTCGAAGCCGCCGACGGCACCCACATCGAAGCAAGGCACATGATCGACGGCGGTCCATCCGTTTTGTTCGACGCGGTGGTGCTGCTCCTCTCCGAGGCGGGCGCCGGGCTACTGGTCAAGGAGGCCGCTGCGAAGGATTTCGTGTCTGATGCGTTTGCGCATTGCAAGTTCATCGGCTTCACCTCCGGGGCCGAGCCGCTCCTGATCAAAGCAGGCGTCGCTCCCGATGCCGATGAGGGGCTGAGGCGGCTGGATTCGGCAGCTTCGGTAGCTGCGTTTGTGCAGTCATGCCGCAAACTGCGGCTCTGGGCGCGGGAGGCGGCTGTCAAACTTTGATGCGATGGCGTCAGCTGTTTCCGTTGGCGCGTCCGCACTCTTTGGTTTGCCGCCAACCCAGCCGGCACCGCGGTCTACGAGCGATCTTCCTTGCTGGACGCTTGTCGCCGCTGCTTCTCCAGGACCTCGTCGGTCCCGACCAGCTTCTTTGCTCCGCCTGAAATGGTCGTGGACACCACCGAAGGCGGATCGCTCGCCGGAAAGGAATCCTCCAACCCCGCCTGCAGTTGGTCCTCGAGCGTGCGTGGTTCTTCGGACCGGCCGGGCGTTCTGCGCGTGTCGATCTTCTCCAGCGACTGTTTCTTTTTCGGCGAATCGTTGGCGTTCCGGACCAGGGCGTAAAGCTGCTCGATCGCGAGTTCCTTGATCGTTTCGAAATCGGCCCGATCGTCCTTGGCAGCCTCGATTTGATCAACCATGGCTTTCTCGAAGCGGTCGAGGCTGTCGCCTCCGCAGGCATGGGAAAGGCGCAACAGGGCTTCGTTCAGCATCAACGGAGCGAAATGTGCTGAAGCTTCAAGCCTGAGTTGCCTTAAACGGTCCGGAGTTGCGGCCTGCAACTTTGACATGGACAACCTCCTTTCTCCCACAAGCGTCTCAACGGGATTTGACCGCCGATGTTCCACCGTGCCTGAACATCTGTCATGCCATGCGAGCTACAAGAACCAGCTTGCCACCAATCCCGCCGACGCCGCAAAAATCGCCAAGGTCGTCACGCCGCCCAGGATGTTCGTGCTTGTGCTGTTGACCTTGTCGCCCATGATCTTGCGATTGTTGGTCATGATGAGGATGAGAAGCAGCAGCGGCGGCGTTGAAAATCCTTGCACGATGCCGGACCAGACGAGAGCTTTCATCGGGTTGAAGCCGAAGAAATTGAGACCCACCGCCACCAGCGTTATGACCCCGATCGCGATGTAGAATTTGGGAGCCTGCCGGGGTTTGGCATGCAGGCTATTCTTCCATCCCATCGCCTGGGCGAAATCGAAAGCAGCGCCAGCGGTCATGATCGGCACGGCCAGGAAGCCGACGCCAATTACACCGGCCGCAAAGAGAATGCCGGCAGCGTCGCCGGCAAGCGGCCGCAGCGCTTCGGCCGCCTGTGCCGCTGTCTCGATCTGCGTGTGTCCGGCCTTGTAGAGCGTCGACCCGGTCGAAAGGATGATAAAATACATGATCAGATTGGAGAACGTCATGCCGATCAGGATATCGCGGCGGGATCGGCGCAGTTCACCCTCGGTGGCGCCTTTGCGCTCTTCGAGGCTCGTTCGACCCTTGGCGATCTCCTCCTCCACCTCCTGATTGGACTGCCACGTGTAAAGGTATGCGGAGAGAGTGGTCCCGACGATGGCGACGAGGATGGACAGGTACTCTCGGCTGAACTCGATTTGTGGCAACAGCGTGCCACGCAGGACGGAAGCGGCATCCGGTTTGGCAAGCACTGCGGAGACCACATAGGCAAGCAGAGCCAGAGCCAGCCACCGGAACACATTTCGGATCAATTTGTACGACCCGAGCACCTGCAGGGCAAAAATGACGACCGCAACGGCAGTGACGACCAACGGAGCAGGCAGCGGAACGAACAGCACAATAGCCGCCGACATGGCGCCAAGGTCGGCGGCTGCCTCGATCGTGTTGCCGATCAGCACGCCCACCAGCACGGACCATAGCAGCCAACGCGGATAGAAGTCCGATATGACCTGGAAAAGCCCGCGACCCGAAACCTGGCCAAGTTTGGATGAAAGGTAGACGACGAGATACATCATCGGCAGCGTGACAGGTGCCGTCCACAGCAGGTCGGGGCCGAACCGCGCTCCGGCGCTTGCGTAGGTACCGATGGCCGAGCAGTCGTCATCGGCCGCGCCGGTGATCAGGCCAAGCCCAAGCGCCCGAACGACGTCGCCCCCTTTTCGCCTGCTTTCCCTTTGGCCAGCATTCTCAGGCGGCTTGTTCATTGAAGGCGCGTCTTTACCGAGGCCACGCAAGAAATCATGACGAACATTCCAATCGGACGGCGATGAAGCGTTGCAGCTGCATTGAGATCGAGGTTCGAACCTCCGGTCAGGTTTTTTGTTCCTGGACACGGTCCCGGCCCGCGACGGCGGCGGAGCCGAACGTCAAAGCGAATGCTCCGTTTGCCTGAAGAAGAGAATGCATGTGTCAAAGCCAGTCCTTCAGGCGACGTGGCACAAAAGCTATTTCTTGAAGTCAGCGGCTCGTACTGCCGCCGATCACCATCCGCACGCCGAGGCCGATGATGAGACAGCCGGCGAGCCGCTGCTGCCAAAGCCTTGCGCGAGGGTGCCGCATGACCCATGCGCCGACCGCGCCCGATGCCAAGGCGTAGGCTCCCAGCACCAGCACACCGGTTATCTTCTGTGTTGCGCCAAGCAGCACCAGTTGCAACGTGACGGAGCCCCTATGCGGGTCGACAAATTGCGGCAGGAACGCAACCATGAACATCAAAGGCCAGGGATTGCTCAGATTGGCGATCATTCCTTCCCGGGCGGCGGCGAGCGGCCGCAGGGCCTTGATGTCACCTGTGGGAATGGTTGCCGAGGCTGAAAGCAGCAGCCGGAAACCCAGCCACATGATATAGGCCGCCCCGGCCCATCGAAGCAGATTGAACGCCACCGGCGAGGCGTGGACAAGCGAAGACAGGCCGAATGCAATCAGCGGAAGCTGCACCAGTCCGGCGCCCAGCGTCATGCCGAGTACCGTAAACAACGCCACGCCGCGCCCGTGTCCGATGCCGCGGGCCATCACCAGCATGCTGTCGGGGCCTGGCGGCACCTGCATCAGAATGACGGTTCCGACAAAAGCTGTCCACAATGAGAGGTCGATGGGCATCTCCTTTCGCGCCGCCGATGACATCAAAGCGGCCAGCCGTCACCGGGTTCCGGCGGCAAATGAAAATGTCCATCGCGAAGGACCTGCCATGAACCCGTCAGATGGAACGCGGTGCTGTCCTGGAAGTTGAAAAGCCGGAGCCGTTCCTGAACCGGTTTTGGAGGCCTGATCCGTGCATGAACCGATAAACGCCTTCCCGCTCCCGCTGGATACGTCTCCGATGGAGGCCAGGCTTGCCGATGCAATCCCAAGGGATGGGAACCGCTGGCAGTATGAGCCTAAATGGGACGGATTCCGCTGCCTTGCTTTCAAGAGCGACGACACCGTTGACCTGCGCGCCAAATCCGGCAAGCCGCTCGGCCGCTATTTTCCGGAAATCACGGAGATCCTGCGTGACCTCAAGCGCGGGCATTTCGTCATCGACGGCGAGATTGTCATCGAGGTGGACGGTGAGCTTTCCTTCGAGGCGCTGCAGATGCGTCTTCACCCGGCACAAAGCAGAATCCGCAAACTGAGTTCGCAGACGCCTGCCAGTCTGATCCTCTTCGACATGCTTGCCAGGCCGGGCGGCGAGGTCATCACGGGCAAACCACTTGTCGAAAGGCGGCGAGCGATCGAGGACTTCGTGACCTCCTCGAACAGTCCGGATCTTCGCCTGTCGAAGTGCACTTATGATGCAGCGACGGCGGCTCGATGGCTGAACGGGGCCGGCCATGCATCGACCGACGGCATCGTGGCCAAAGTGCTCGACGAGCATTATCTGTGCGGCGAACGTGCGATGGTGAAGGTAAAGCCGAGGCGCACCGCCGATTGCGTTGTCGGCGGTTTCCGCTATCTCGCGGATAGCCGTGAGGTCGGCTCACTGCTCCTCGGCCTCTACAATGACGACGGCAAGCTCGATCACGTCGGCTTCACGTCGACCATCGCCAGGACCGACAGAGGAGCGCTCACGCGCCGGCTGGAAGGGCTGCGGTCAGAGCCCGGATTCACCGGCAAGGCGCCCGGCGGCCCGAGCCGCTGGAGCACGGAGCGCAGCGGACAATGGGAGCCTTTGGAACCTGAACTGGTGGTGGAGGTCCGCTTCGACCACGTCACCGGCAATCGGTTTCGCCATGGCACCAAACTGCTGCGCTGGCGCCCCGACAAGGCGCCACGGCAATGCACGTTCGAGCAGATCGAATAGACCGCCCCAGGAAGATCGCCCCAGAAACCTGTCACGATTTATTGCGACGAAGGAACCAACTCGGGATTCACCGGTTCGGACACCATCCACCCGGAGCTACCCTGACATGCCGAATGCAGCAGAAATTCTGATCGACACACTCGTCGCCTGGGACGTGGAGGTGGTGTTCGGCTTGCCGGGAGACGGCATAAACGGGGTCATGGAAGCGTTGCGGACGCGGCGCGACAAAATTGCCTTCGTTCAGGTCCGGCATGAAGAGTCGGCTGCCTTCATGGCATGTGCGTATGCCAAGTGGACAGGAAAGCTGGGCGTGTGCCTTGCGACGTCCGGCCCCGGCGGAACACATCTTCTGACCGGCCTCTATGACGCCAAGCTCGACCAGGCTCCAGTGCTGGCGATTACGGGCATGCAGTTCCACGATCTGATCGAGACGTTCACGCAACAGGATGTCGATCTGACGCGCGTGTTCAACGATGTCTCCGTTTATAACGCCCATGTTGCCGACGCCGCGCATATGGAAAACGTCGCCAGCCTTGCCTGTCGAACGGCGCTGGCGCGCAAGGGCGTCGCCCATCTTTCGATTGCCAGCGACATCCAGGAGCAGGAGCGTGATCCGTCGAAGCGCTCCAAGCGCAATCGCCCGGCGCACACGCCGCAGGATATGTTCGCCGGTCACAGCGTACCGCTGGACGTTGAGCTCGACAAAGCCGCCGCCATTCTCAATGACGCTTCGCGGGTTGCGATCCTGGCCGGACGCGGCGCCATCGGCGCGGCAGCCGAACTCGAATATACGGCGCGCCTGCTGCAGGCGCCTGTCGCGAAGGCCTTGCTGGGCAAGGCGGTGCTGCCGGACGATCATCCCTACACCACCGGCGGGATCGGTATTCTTGGAACCCTGGCTTCGCAAGAAGCGATGGAGAGTTGTGACGCGGTGCTGATTATCGGTTCGACCTTTCCCTACATCGAATACTACCCGAAGCCCGGACAGGCCCGTGGCGTCCAGATCGACTGCGATGCGCAACGGATCGGCTTGCGCTTTCCAGTCGAGGCCGGCCTTGTCGGCGACGCGGCAGAGACATTGCGCGCGCTCAACCGGCGCCTGACGCAAAAGCCCTCGGATGAATTCCTGCGCCGTTCCCAGGAGACCATGAGAAAATGGCGCGAGATGATGCGGCAGTCGGAAGACATGCAGGCGCAACCATTGAAGCCACAAGCGATTGCCCGGGCTTTCGGACAAAGATTGGCCGACGACACAGTGCTGGCCACGGATTCCGGTCAGAATACGGAGCTGGCCGCCCGCCATGTCGATCTTCGCAGCGGCCAGGCATTCGGGGTGTCCGGATCGCTGGCGTCGATGGCGTGCGGTCTGGCCTACGCCATCGCTGCCGGCATAGCTTTTCCCGGTCGACCGGTCGCCGCTATCGTCGGCGATGGCGGCTTTGCCATGCAGCTCGGCGAATTCTCGACGGCGGTGCGCTACAAGATCCCGCTGAAGGTTCTGGTGATCAAGAACAACATGCTCAATCAGATCGCCTGGGAGCAGATGATGTTTCTGGGCAACCCGCAATTCGGTTGCGAACTGCAGCCGATCGATTTTGCCAAGGCGGCAGAAGCAATGGGCGCAAAGGGTTTTCGCATCGAGCGGCCCGATCAGATCGAGACGGTTCTCGACCAGGCTTTCGCCACGCAAGGCCCTGTCGTGATCGAAGCGCTGGTAGATGCCTATGAGCCGCTGATGCCGCCCAAAATGCCGGCAGACTACGCCAAGAACTTCCGCCAGGCCCTGCCGCGGACGCCGGGACACGAACGCATAGAAGAAAATATCGCCCGTGAGCCGGCGAAATCGATGATGGATGCCTAGAGGCGGCGCAGGGAGGTGGAACAGCGCGCCTCAGTGGCTTCATTCTGAATCTTTCCAGATGAACCCGCGCTCTTCCGGATGACGGATGCGGATCATGAGCTTCGACGCGCTCTTTTCGACCTCGATTTGCTATGGCAACGGCGCTCCGCAGGCTGGTTGGACTCTGGCGCTACCCATCACATTGCCACTGGCGGCAATCCTTTTGCTGTATGTTGCCGGCGCTGGCCGGCTGTGGCGACGGAGCGGACGTGGACGTCGCTTGCGATCGCGGCAGGCCTTGCTGTTTGCTGCCGGCTGGTCCGTCCTGGCGTTCGCCCTTGTAAGCCCGATCCATGCATTGGGCGAACATGTGTTTGCGGCGCACATGATCGAGCACGAATTGCTGATGGCGGTCGCAGCGCCTCTGCTGGTTGCCTCCCGCCCGACGGCGGCGATGATGTGGGCCCTGCCGGTACAGCTGCGCCAGATATTCGGAGCGGCCGGACATGCAAATGCGCTTCGGGCGGTCTGGGCGTTCATCAGCCGTCCTGTGGTCGCGACCGTCCTGCACGGAGCCGCGATATGGATCTGGCATGTCCCGGCGCTGTTCGAGGCTGCCCTCCAGCAGGGCTTCCTGCATTATGCCCAGCACGCGAGTTTCCTCGGTAGCGGGCTTTTGTTCTGGTGGGTGCTGCTGCCTGGCCTTGGCCGCGAGCAGGCTTGCGGCAATGCCGTGATGCATCTTTTCTTCACCTCCCTCCACACCGGGCTGCTCGGGGTGTTGCTCGTCGTCTCGCCCAGGCTGTGGTATCCGGATAATGCGATCGGCTCGGATTTATGGGGGCTCAACCCGCTCGAGGACCAGCAACTTGCAGGCTTGGTCATGTGGATTCCCGCCGGCCTGATCTATGGCGGGGCCGCACTGCTCCTGGTCGCTCTCTGGATTCAAACGAGCGGTCGGCGGCAACAGGCTTTCCAGCAGTTGCGCATCGTCTAACCCGCACCGCTTCGCGTCGGTTTTCAGCCGGGCGGTGTTGCCAAGCATCCTTTTTCAGTCAGCCGCGTTATGGCCTTGGCAACGATGGTGGATCCTTCATGGCGAGGTGCATGAGTCCGTTGGCCAGCTCTCGCAGGCTGACACGACCGCGAATGTCGCTTGCCCCCACATGTCCTAGGCAAATCTTGCCTGGCACCGTTCAGGGAACGGCCGCGCAACGGCGTTTGAGGGCGATCAGCGCAGCGCCGATATTGGCCTTGGCAGGATGCGGCGACAGGCAATCGGCCCTCCATGCACACGGTGCGAATGCCCGGAGAATCCTTGATCTGATCTGGTCTTTCAGCGCAATCGCAGTGGCCACGTGGCTGCTTGTCATGTTGATCCTGGCGGCAGCGCTTTTGCGTCGTCGCCTGTCCGAGACAACGCGCTCGCCGCTCGAGATCGATTCTCGTCAGGAGCGCCGATTTACCCGCGCTGTCGGCAGCGCCATTGCGTTGACCGTTCTGGTGCTCATCATGATGACGATAGCGAGTTTTTTCGCCGGCAAATCCATTGCTTCGCTGAGCGGAACGGAAACGCTTGCCGTGCGCATCACCGGGCACCAATGGTGGTGGGAGGTTCGGTATCCCGGAGATGATCCGTCCCAATCGATCGTCACGGCAAATGAAATCCATGTCCCGGTTGGCGAACCGGTCAAGGTCGAACTCGATTCGCTCGATGTCATTCATAGCTTCTGGGTGCCGAACCTTGCCGGCAAGCGCGATCTCATTCCGGGCCGGCCGAGTGAGCTCACACTCATCGCCGATAAGCCCGGCATCTATCGTGGCCAGTGTGCCGAATTCTGCGGCTATCAGCACGCCCATATGGCCATCACCGTCATCGCGGAAAGCCGCGAAGCGTTCGAAGCATGGCAATCCAGGCAAAACGCCGTCGCATCCGCGCCTGGCGGCGACGAAGAGCGCCGCGGCCAACAGGCATTTCTGTCCACCGGCTGTGCGCTCTGCCACACGATAAGAGGCACGCCTGCCAGCGGAACGGTGGGACCTGACCTAACTCATCTCGCCAGCCGACGCGCACTGGCCGCGGATACGCTCGCCATGACCCCTGGCGCGCTCGCCGCTTGGATCGCCGATCCACAGTTGATAAAGCCCGGCGCCAAGATGCCGCGCATTGCCCTTAGCGCCGACGATCTCAACGCGGTCGTCACCTATCTCGGAAGCCTCGAATGAGTGGCCTTGCGGGAAAGCCTACCGAGCACACTCAGGAGGCACTGAAAGGCACCCGTGACACCGGTCTCGAAGAGGTGAGACTGCGCGCCTTTCTGGCGCATGCCTGGCGAACGCCGAAAGGCTTCTACGGCTGGCTGGTCACGGTCGATCACAAGCTGATCGGACGGCGCTATATCGTGACGGCTTTCCTGTTTCTCATCCTTGCGGGTCTGTCAGCGCTCGCCATGCGCTTCCAGCTTGCCCAGCCTGAGGCCGGCCATATCGGTCCCGATCTCTACAACCAGCTGTTCACCATGCACGGCACGACGATGATGTTTCTGTTTGCCGTGCCGGTGATGGAAGCTTTCGCCATTTACCTGGTGCCGCTGATGATCGGCACTCGCAATGTCGCCTTTCCGCGGCTCAATGCATTCAGCTACTGGGTCTATCTTTCCGGCGGGCTGATGATCTGGATCGCCTTCGCCTTCGAAACCGGTGCGGATGCCGGCTGGTTTTCCTATGTGCCGCTCGCCGGACCCGAATATGGCATCGGCAAGCGCCCCGATTTCTGGGCGCAGATGGTGACCTACACCGAAGTGTCCGCCCTCGCGGTAGCGGTCGAGATCATCGCGACAGTTTTCAAACAACGTGCCCCCGGCATGTCGCTCGACCGCATCCCGCTCTATGTCTGGTCCGTCCTCGTTACGGCTTTCGTCATCCTGTTCGCCATGCCGGCCGTGATGGTCTCGAGCACAATGCTGATCCTCGACCGCCTGGTCGGCACAAAATTTTTCGACCCCGCAGCAGGCGGCGATGCACTGCTGTGGCAGCATCTGTTCTGGTTCTTCGGCCATCCCGAGGTCTATATCATCTTCATTCCGGCGACCGGCTTCGTTTCCGCGATCCTGCCGACCTTCGTTCGCCGCCCGGTGTTCGGCTATCTCGGGATCGTGCTGTCGTTGATCGCGATCGGTTTTCTTTCCTTCGGCCTGTGGGTGCACCACATGTTCGCTACCGGCCTGCCGCAACTCGGCGAGAGCTTCTTCACCGCTTCCTCGATGATGATCGCCATTCCGAGCGGCGTTCAGATCTTCTGCTGGATTGCGACGATCTGGGGCGGCCGGCCGATCTTCGCCACGCCCATGCTTTTCGTTCTCGGCTTCATCTTCACCTTTGTGATCGGCGGCCTGACCGGCGTCATGGTCGCCTCGGTGCCGCTCGACCTGCAGGTGCACGACACCTATTTCGTGGTTGCCCATTTCCATTATGTGCTGGTCGGGGGCGCCGTCTTCCCCCTGCTCGGCGCCGTTTATTACTGGTTTCCCAAGATCACCGGACGCATGCTGTCCGAGAGGCTCGGCCGCTGGAATTTCTGGCTCGTCTTCCTCGGGTTCAACCTCACCTTCTTCCCCATGCATATTCTCGGTCTGCAAGGCATGCCGCGCCGCGTTTATACATATCCGCCGGCGAGCGGCTGGGGAGAGATGAACCTCTTCATCAGCCTCTCTTCGCTGGTGGTGTTCGCGGGCTTCGCGCTTTTCTTCCTGAATCTCTTTCTCAGCCTCCGCAACGGCCGCATTGCAGGAGACAATCCCTGGGGCGCGAGCACGCTCGAATGGGCGACGACGTCGCCGCCGCCCTCCTACGATTTTTCGCGGCTGCCCGTGGTAACTCACCGCGAACCGCTTTGGGCCGAGCCCGATGTGCTCCCAGTGGTCGAAGGTCTGCGTGTCGACGCCCGCGAGGTGCTCGCCGGTACGGTCGCCGATGCGATGCCGCAAGTAAGGGTACCATCGGCTGACAACTCGATCTGGCCGTTGCTGTCGGCCATCGCAGTCGGCGGCGCATTTCTCGGTTCGATATACACGCCGTGGGCGGTGGTCTGGGGAGCGATCCCGGTTTCGATCGGCTTCATCTGCTGGTTCTGGCCGAAAGGCGAACCGGAGGACGAGGAATGAGGCACCGCCCCGTCGCCGACGTCAGTCACCTGCCCACATACGATTTCGGGTCAGCGAGCCCGATGTGGTGGGGAACCCTTGCCTTCATTGCCCTCGAGGCAACCGGTTTTGCCTTGGCGATAGGCACTTACTTCTATCTGGCCGTGCTGGCCCGGCATTGGCCCATTGGGGCCCCTGCGCCAGATCTGCTGCCGGGGACGGCAGTACTGGTTATTCTGGTTGCGAGCGTCGTGCCCAACCACATGATCGAGGTTTGGGCACGTCGCCAGGACCTGGCGAAAGTTCGCCTTGGCATGGTCGTCATGTCGATCGTCGGCATTCTTCCGCTGATCGTTCGCATCTGGGAATTTCCGGCTCTGCGGATTTCCTGGGATCAGAACGCTTACGGATCGATCGTCTGGTTCCTGCTCGGGCTGCATACGACGCATCTCCTTACCGATGTCGGCGACACGATCGTCCTGGCGGTTCTCATGTTCACGCAAAAAGGCAAGGCAGGCCGCCGCTTCAGCGACGTCTCGGACAACGCCTTCTACTGGGACTTCGTCGTCGTCTCATGGGTCGTGCTCTATCTTGTTATCTATTGGGCTCCGAGGATGTGAGATGCAGGCGATCCGTACCGGCGTTTCCTGGGCAGGCCTGGTCAGCGGACCAGTTGCGTGGGCAATAACGCTGCAGCTCGATTATTCGATTGCATCCTGGCAATGCCACGCCGGCTTTCGTCCCACTGCCTTGTTCTCGTTGACAGGCGCCGCTGTCGCCTTGGCAGGCGCGCTGCTGTCGTGGCACGCCGTTCATGACCGCGGACATGGTACGGTTCCGCCCCTGAAGGCGCGCACGCGCGCATTCCTTGCCAGGACTTCCGTGGGCATCGGGGCGCTGTTCACGCTCATCTTGCTGGCGCAACTGATGGCAGGGCTGATCTTCAGCGGGTGCGAACTGTGACGAAGTCAAAGACCCGGAGATTGGCCGTCCGCCGGTGCCCGCCTTGGCCTGCCGCGGGCATTCCATTCCCGGCCGTCACCTCCCGGGCGGTCGCGCTCGTCTTGGCATCGTTGGCGCTTTGCACTGAGCTGCGGGCGAGCGAAATCCAGAAGGGTGAATACCTTACCCGAGCGGCCGACTGCATCGGCTGCCACACGTCCAATCCGAGCCGCCCGTTCGCTGGAGGCTATCGCGTGCCGACACCCTTCGGCGACGTATACTCGACCAACATCACACCTGATCCTGACACGGGCATTGGACGCTACTCCGCGGACGAGTTCGTGCGGGCCGTGCGGAAAGGTATCAGGCGCGATGGAGCCGATCTCTATCCCGCCATGCCCTATGACAGCTTCGCCGCGATGAGCCGCGAGGACGTGCTTGCGATCCGGACCTACCTCCTGGCGCAGCCGCCGATCTCCCAGCCGCAGCCGCGAAACATCCTGCCTTTTCCATTCAACCAGCGCTGGACAGTTGCACTGTGGAAGCTCGCGAACCTGCATACCGGCAGTTTCACGCCCGATCGGAACCGGACCGCCGCATGGAACAGGGGAGCCTACCTGGTCGAGGTGCTCGGCCACTGCGGTGCCTGCCACACGCCAAGGAATGCGACGTTCGGCATGGATGAAGACCACAAGCTTGCCGGCGGCACCGCCGGCATCTGGCAGGCCTTCAACATTACCAGCGACAAGATCGCAGGCGTCGGCGGCTGGAGCAACGAAGAGCTGTCTCGATTTCTCAAAACCGGCGCCGTGCCCGGGAAGGCTTATGCCGGCGGGCCGATGGCGGAAACGGTCATGAACAGCCTGCAACATCTTTCCGATGACGATATCCAGGCCATCGTCGCTTATCTCAGGGACGTGCCCGCCCAATCGGGAGACGAAAAGCAGCCGCGTTTCTCATGGGGTAACGCGGCCACGGTCGACGGCGATGCTGGAACCGAAGGGATGACGCAAGGCAGCGGGACCGCAGCCGGCGATGATCTCTATCGATCGCTCTGTTCGACGTGCCATGGGGCGAACGGAGGCGGATCGTCAGACGGATCCTATCCGTCCTTGACCCGCAACAGCACCCCCGGCGCGGCCACGCCCGAGGATGTCGCCATGACCATCCTTGAAGGCGTCAAAGCTGGCGACGTGGCGGGGCGTAAATCGATGGCGGCCTTCGGTGGCTGGCTGGACGATGGCCAGGTGGCAGCCCTTGCAAATTACGTCACCGCTCGGTTCGGAAATCCCGACGTCAGCGTTACCGCGGCCGATATACGCCAGATGCGGGCCGGCTCGACAACAGGCCAGACAATCATGGTTCTGGCGGCTCAATCACTTGTGGCGTGCGCCGCCGTGTTGATGCTTGGGCTGCTGCTTCTGCTGGCAAGGCGCCTGCGCCGTCGGACCAGTTCAGTGCGCCTCATGTCCGCGCATAGAGATAGGCGGTGATGTCGCGCGCCTCTTGAGGCGACAGATTTGTATTGGGCATGGCCGTGTTCGGGTCTACGTCCCGCGCTCTGCTGATCCAGCGCATCATCGCATCCGGGCTGGCTCGCGATGCCCCGATATATCCTCTTTCGACGACGCCCTGCAGGGAGGGACCGACGGTACCACGGGCGCCGGGCACCCCCGGGATTTCGTGACATCCGCCACAGCCGTTGCGGATCATGGCCGGGATGGCTCGTTGAGGGTCGCCGCCGATCGCCTGCACAAGCGTGGTTTCTCGCAGACTGTTGCTGCGAACCAAACCGCTGGCAAAGACGGCAAAACCGATGACGACAGCCGCCGATGCTCCTGCCAACCACCAGAATCGGGGCGGCGCTTGCTTGGCGGCCTGCCGGTTCATCTGCGCTTACCGCTCTCAGCGCTCAATGCGCTGCCGAAGCACTGGTCCGGCAACGGATTGAGGAGCCGGCTCATTTATTACAGTTCTGCACATTCGATGTTGTCGTGCCGGTCGCGGTGTTGTTGTCGATGTCGTTGCCTGCCGAATCTTTGCAGCGGTCAGTCATACCACCTGATTTCGTTGTGGAATTTGTCGAATTTGTAGTGCTCGGATCGGAAGGATTCACGGACGTTCCAGAGCCGGTGCCGCTGTTGCCGCCGGTATTTCCAGACGTAGCGCCGGTGCCGTCGTTCGAGCCCGAACCGCTGTTGGAGCCGGAACTGTTCGACTGTGCCACTGCCGATGTGGCCAATGTGAGCGCGAGCACAGCGGCGGACAGAAGTTTGACGATCATGGTGGATCTCCTGGTTGGGTGTACCGCCACCAAACCAATCCTTTCCTGATATGTTCCCGGCGAAATCGTGTTCAGCAAGATTCTTGTGAAACAGGTTTTGTGCCGGCACTGCAGACCGGCTAGCCGCGCGACGGCGGTCGATATAGGTGCGCCGCCTTGGCGTCGTCCGGCCGCGGAAGCAGCGCTGGCCGCATGCCCTCGCCTGAAGCATAGTTGCTCACTGGTGGCCGCTGCCCGCGTCCCCGACCAATGCCCGATCATCCCCGGATCGGAGACAGCTCAATCATCGCCATGAAAGTCATAGCAACGGGCCGAACACGAATATAGCCAGTAGAGCAAGAAAAATCACGGCGATAACTGCGATCGCCCACGTGACAATTCTTCTTGTCCCCCGTTGCTCCTGCTTGCGAGAGATATTTTCAGCCACAGTACGAAATCCTTGCTGCAAAACTCAACCGACGACAAGGCTCAGCGCCCGCATGGTCCTGCCGGACTGTTGGGCCGCGTCCTGGAATGGCCACAGCCGGGGCTCACATGCCTACCAACCCTGCCGCCCGTACCAATCATCGACATCGCGCCGCACGCGGTCCTTTTCGATGCCGTAACGCTCCTGGATCTTGCCTTCGAGTTGATCGCGCTTGCCGGCGATGCGGTCAAGGTCGTCATCGGTGAGTTTGCCCCACTGCTCCTTGACCTTGCCTTTCACCTGTTTCCAGTTTCCTTCCACGCGGTTCCAGTCCATGACACCGTTCTCCCTGTTTTGGAAAGGTCCGGAATAGGAAACGCAATCCAGTCAAGGATGTTCCTGGAAACAGCCAACGCGCTGCCCGATGCCGAATCGGTTGCCAGAAGTTATCGCCCCTTGCGGTCCGCAAAGTACGTTCGAGCCAACTTTCAGCCGAGCCATCGTCGCTCGCTCAAACCCGCGTATTGCACGTCATATGCCAAGGCTCTAAACGGCTCCGACGATGCTTTACATTCGTGCCCGATCACGTTTGAGTGCTGTCAGGCAATCAGCGCTAACTCCAGCGGAGGCGACAACACACCATCGCCGCCTAATCCCCCTACTCCCACTCGATTGTTCCAGGCGGCTTCGACGTCACGTCGTAGACGACGCGGTTGATGCCGCGGACTTCGTTGATGATGCGGGTGGCAGCAGCCCCCAGGAAGGCCATGTCGTAGTGGTAGAAATCCGCCGTCATGCCGTCGACCGAGGTGACGGCGCGCAGCGCGCAGACGAACTCGTAGGTGCGGCCGTCGCCCATCACGCCGACCGTCTGCACCGGCAGCAGCACGGCGAATGCCTGCCAGATGGCATCGTAGAGGCCGGCCTTGCGGATCTCGTCGAGATAGATGGCGTCGGCTTCGCGCAGGATCTCCAGCTTTTCGCGGGTGATGCCGCCGGGGCAGCGGATGGCAAGACCCGGACCTGGGAACGGGTGCCGGCCGATGAAGCTTTCGGGCAGGCCAAGCTCCTTGCCCAGCGCCCTGACCTCGTCCTTGAACAGTTCGCGCAGCGGCTCGACCAGTTGCATGTTCATGCGCGCCGGCAGGCCGCCGACATTGTGGTGCGACTTGATCGTCACCGAGGGGCCGCCGGTGAAGGAGACACTTTCGATCACGTCGGGGTAGAGCGTGCCTTGCGCCAGGAATTCGGCGCCGCCGAGTTTCTTGGCCTCTTCCTCGAACACCTCGATGAACAGCCGGCCTATGGTCTTGCGTTTTTTCTCCGGATCCGACTCGCCCTCGAGGGCGTCGATGAAACGGTCCGACGCGTTGACCAGAATGAGCGGCAGATTGTAGTGCTCACGGAACATCGCCACCACGCCCGCGGCCTCGTCCTTGCGCATCAGGCCGTGGTCGACAAGGATGCAGGTCAGCTGGTCGCCGACCGCTTCGTGGATCAACAGCGCGGCAACGGAGGAATCGACGCCGCCCGACAGCGCGCAGATGACCTTGCCCTTGCCGACCTGCTTGCGGATCGCCTCGACCGCGTGCTCGCGGTAGGCGCGCATGGTCCAGTCGCCCTCGATGCCGGCGATGTTGTGGACGAAGTTCCTGAGCAGCCGGGCACCGTCGGGCGTATGCACCACCTCGGGGTGGAACATGATGCCGTACATCTTGCGCTCGATGTTGCCGAAGATGGCGAAGGGCGAGCCCTCCGACTTGCCGAACACCTCGAAGCCGTTGGGCAAGGAGATGACGCGGTCGCCATGGCTCATCCACACCTGGTGGCGCTGGCCGGGCGCCCACAGGCCCTCAAACAGCGGGCTGTCCTTCTGGATCTCGACGAAGGCGCGGCCGAATTCGCGATGGTCGGAGCTTTCGGCGACGCCGCCCATCTGCACGCACATGGCCATCTGGCCGTAACAGATGCCGAGCACCGGCACGCCGGCGTCGAAGACGATCTGCGGCGCGCGCGGACTGCCTATATCGCCGGTCGAAGCCGGGCCGCCGGACAGGATCACGGCTTTTGGATTGATGCGCTTGAATGCCGCTTCGGCCGACTGGAACGGCACGATCTCGGAAAACACGCCGGCCTCGCGGATGCGGCGGGCGATGAGCTGGGTGAACTGGCTGCCGAAATCGACAATCAGGACGGTATCGGGATGATTGGCTGTTTTCATGGCGAGCGTTTAGAGAAAGAAATGAGTCGACGCAATGGGTTGCGAGTTTCAGAGCGGTCTGGCGTCTTCATGCGGCGAATCTTTCAGAAGCGTGCCCAAACCGATGGCCTGTTCGAGCCGCATGACGGCCTCCGCCAGCTTCTCATCGATGACTTCAAGATATTCGGTCCAGTCGCCGACATGCCTGAGATCCGCCGCCCCGTCGGAAATGCCGCGCAGCCCGATCAGCGGAATGTCGAACAACTGGCAGGCGCGCAGGCAGGCGAAGGTCTCCATGTCGACCATGTCGGCGTTAACAGCATCATAGGCCGCACCGGTGATGATCGCGCCGCCGGTCGATAGCGTCGCCTGCTTGATATCAGGTATCTTGAAGGGCAATGGAACGGTCACCGGCAGCTCGAGGAAGGGTGTGGCACCCTTCTCGAAGCCGAGCGGCGAAGCGTCGATGTCACGGTAGCTGACCGAAACCGCCTGGTAGATTCCCGTCTGCTCCAGCGTCCGGCTGCCGGCTGAGCCGAGCGACACGACGAGGTCGGGCAGGGTTTTTTGCGACTTCAGCCAGGAGAGTTCAGCGCCTAGCCTGACGCCGGCCTCGACCGGACCGACACCTGTCATCAATGGCGTGAACAGCTGCTTGAGATGCGGACCATATTCGGCCTGTGCCGCCATGACGAAGAGAACGTCCTTGCCCGACAGGCGGCGAATTTTATCGGTCATGATGATTTGCTCCTCTCCGCCCGATCACCTGCTTATCTGCGCCGCCGCTCGCCGGGACCCGCTGCCTGCGGCAGCTCCCGGCGTCCGTGGCCTTTCATCGTGCCACCGGCACGATGAATTCGCCTGCGGCGAACCGGCCACTCACCCTTCTATCCCATCACGCCCGACCACCGTCATCATCGTTCCGGTCATGGTGGCGATCAGCTTGGCCTCGCCGTCGGCGGCAAAGGCGTAGGCCTGGCCGTCGGCAACGATGATGGTGCGGCCTGGCTTGGTCACCGAGCCGCGGAACAGGAAGCGCTCGCCCCTGCCCGGCGCCAGCAGGTTGACCTTGAACTCGATGGTCAGCACGCCGGAATTTTCCGGCATCAGCGAAAAGGCGGCATAGCCGCAGGCCGAGTCCAGCGCCGTCGAAATGACGCCGGCATGGAGGAAGCCGTGCTGCTGGGTGAGTGCCGCCGAATAGGGCATCTCGATCTCGATGATGCCGGGCGTCACCAGCGTCAGTTCGGCGCCGATCGTGGCCATCGCCTTCTGGCGCGCGAAGGAGGTCCTGACGCGATCCTCATAGTCCGGGGCGGGTACGATCTTTGCTGCCATGGCCGCTGCCTTCCTTTATGCGGATAAGCTTATTGCAGAGGCATGGACGGCAGGCAAATGCTTTTGCTGCACTGCACAATCGGCCTGGCCTGCCGGCTGGCGCCACGCATCCGTCAGGAATTGGCGACATCCGATCGGATTCAGGCCGACCTGCGCAACGCACAGAAGTAAAACCCGTCGGTGCCGCTCAGCGCCGGCGACAGCGAGATGTCGCCTTTGGCGCCGATGCGCGCGGCTGCCGGATGGCCGGGAAAACGGCTGTCCCAGAGCTGGCGGTGGTCGACGGGAACAAAGCCGCTGTTACGGTCCCGAAAGGCCGCGATCTGCTCGCCATTCTCCTCATCAAACACCGAGCAGGTGATGTAGACCAGCAGGCCGCCCGGTTTGACATAGGCTTTGGCCGCATCGAGGATCGCCGACTGTTCGCCCTTGCGGGTATCGAGCTGCCTCTGCGTCAGCCGCCATTTGGCGTCGGGGCGGCGCCGCCACGTGCCGCTGCCGGTGCAGGGCGCGTCGACCAGCACGATGTCCATGTGGTTGCCGAGCGGCGCGAGTTCCGTGGGCTTGGTGACCACCTGCACATTGCGGTTTTCCGAACGACGGATGCGGTCGAAGATCGGCGCCAGCCGTGCTTTCTCCGCATCGTGGGCAAAGATCTGGCCACGATTTTCCATCGAAGCCGACAGTGCCAGCGTCTTGCCGCCGGCGCCGGCGCAGAAATCCAGCACCTGCATGCCGGCTTCGGCCCCGGCAAGGGCGGCCGCGATCTGCGAGCCTTCGTCCTGGACCTCGAACCAGCCCTTCTGGAAGGCCGGTTCGGCCTGCACATTCGGGTGCCGGCCATCGCCGTCGATCGGCGGAATGCGGATGCCGTGCGGGGCGATTGCCGCGGGTTTCGCGCCGGTTCCCGTCAGTTCGGCCAGCACCTTGTCGCGGTTGGCCTGCAAGGTGTTGACCCTGAGGTCGAGCGGCGGGCGTGTCGCCAGTGCGGCGCCCTCGTCGGCCCAACTTGGGCCGAAGGCTCGCTCGAAAAGCGGCGCGCACCAATCGGGAACATCCGCCCGCACCGCGTCCGGCGCATCGGCGAGCCGACGGTCGGCGATGGCCTGAAGCTCGGCGGCGGTCAGCAGCGGCGGTGCGAACTTGTCACCATCCAGCGCGTCGTTGAGCGATTGTGCCGTCTGCCCCCATTCGAGCAGCAGGGCGCCGAAGCCAATGGCGCGCGGCGTGTCCTGCCCCAGCAGCCAGCCCGCGGAACGCTTGTGGCGCAAGGCGTCATAGACGATGTTGCCGATGGCCGCACGGTCGCCGCCGCCGGCGAAGCGATGCGACAGGCCCCAATCCTTCAGCGCGTCCGCCACCGGCCGGTGGCGCCGGCCGATGTCTTCCAGCACTTCGATGGCCGCAGCCAGCCTTCCGCCCAGTCGCATTGTCTTGTTCCGTCACGCAGAAAATTATTCCGGCCCTGCTCTAGAGCGCGCAACCGGCGCGCACAAGCAGGTCGGCCGGCACAACCGCTCTGCTTTCCAACTTTTCTGGTTGCGAATACTCTTCCGATTGTGATTCGCGGCGCGAAAAGGTGAACCGGCGGATCGACACGAGGAGAGGGCAATGAAGACTTATCTGGCGGAAGTTCTAGGCACATTTCTATTGGTGTTCATCGGTACGGCTTCTGTGGTGACGGGCGGCTTCGGCGGCGCGCTGCCGCTTGGCCAAGAAGGCATCGGTCTGGCGTTCGGCATCGGCCTCATCGCCGCGGCCTATGCGATCGGCCCCATTTCGGGCGCGCATCTCAATCCGGCGGTGACGCTCGGCGTCTTCCTTGCCGGCCGGCTGCCGGCCAAGGACGTCATCCCCTACTGGATCGCGCAGGTCATCGGCGGCGTCCTTGCTTCACTGGCGTTGTGGATCATCGTCTCCGGCCAGGTTGGCGGACACACCACCGGTTTCGGCGCCAATGGCTGGGATGTGACGAAATGGGGTGTCAGTTCGGCCTTCCTGTGGGAAGTGATCGGCACCTTCACCTTCGTCACCGTGATCCTTGGCGTCACGGCCGAAAAGCACTCGACGGCGTTCGCCGGACTGGTCATCGGCCTGACGCTGGCAGGGCTGCACTTCGCCATCATCCCGGTGACCGGCACGTCGCTCAACCCGGCCCGCTCGATCGGTCCGGCACTGTTTTCGGGAACTGCGGCGATCGGCCAGCTCTGGCTGTTCATCGTGGCACCATTGATCGGCGGCGCCATTGCCGGCGTCGTCGCCAAGGCGCGCATCTTCGAGAAGGACTGAGCTCTTTGGAAGGCTGAATATGCGAAGGCGCGGGCATGGCCCGCGCCTTCGCGATTGGCATAATAGAACCGCCAAGTTTTCTATTCCCCAATGACGACTTAAACAGGCTCGGCCTTAGATGGCAACTTTGTGCAGCATCGCTGACGTTGCGACCAGCTTTGCCATTTCCTGAAACCGGCCATTGTGCCACAGATTGATTGGGACCGCAGACGGGCGCTGAGCTTGCTCGGATGCTCGGTTGCAGTCGTGTATGTGCTTTTCCGTGATCGCGGAAGTGAAGCTCCGGATTTTCAGGTGTTGAAGCCGCATTTGCGTAGGGCGACGGATAAGCCGGATTAGACCATAGCGAAGCGATTTCGCCGCCATGACTGAAACGGCTTTTCGACGAAGGTCCAAGACAGTGCGGCGATCGCAAGCGAAAGTACAAGCGTCACGACAAGGACCATGCGCCAGTCGTTGGTGTACATCAACGCCGCTCTGGAAATCGGATAGTGCCATAGATAGACCGAATACGAGATGATGCCGATATAGACGATCGGCCTCCATGCAAAAGCACGGGCTATCATCGTTTCATTGTTGAGCAGCGACACGACGAGGCCGGCCGACGCCATGTCGATAAGCGGTTGCAGATAGGCGGTCGATACAGGCTCTTGTGTTGCCACGAACGCAAGAACCACAAGCGCACCCAAAGACGACAGCCCTACGATATTGGCGTGCCGACCCTTGAGGCTGATGCCCGAAACGGACACTAATGCGCCCAACAGCAGACCAGAGAGCCGAGTGTCGAAACGGAAAGCAGTCATCTCGAACTCGGTGTAGTGATAAGCATTGCCCAGCCGCCAAAGCGTTGCCACGACGAACGCTATCGCAAGCGCCTTGATCCTTGACCTTTGGGCGAGCTTTGCCAGCCCCAGCACCGCCATCGGCCAGATCAGGTAGAAATGCTCCTCGACCGCAAGCGACCATGTGTGACCAAGCAGGGGAATGACGCCATGGAGCGCACTTACATAGTCCGCGAGATACAGAATCGAGATAGCGACGATCAGCCCAATAGGGACGTCCGGCCAGAATAGCGGCCCAATTATCAGGGCTGCGGCAAGCAACATAACAAGGGGCGGCATCAGCCTAACTGAGCGGCGCAGCAGAAACGCTCCGATCGCGATGGTGCCCGTACTGTCGGCCTCTCGCATCAAGAGCGACGTGATCAAAAATCCGCTCAAGACAAAGAAGATGTCAACGCCGATGAAGCCGCCAGGCATCCATGGGCTCTGGGAGTGATGCACGACAACCAGCATCGCGGCGAGTGCCCTGACGCCGTCTAAAGCCGGATTTCGTATCACTCAAGCATTACTCCCGCCAAGAAGGCTTTAATCCTACCTTAGAACATCACGGCGGACCAGCCTTCTATGGCTGTCCGGCACCCTAAAAGGCAGGTTGCTTTCGCCCTACGACATTAGCTTTTTCTAACTTAACAGATCGTTCAATGAGGAAAAATTTTCTGCATCTCCTTAGTATAGTTTTAAATGGTTCTCGATATTCACTTCGGACATCACCGTTCGAGTGCAAGGCATGCGCGGAATTCCTGCGGTTTCTTCCAGGCCAATCGCATCATTGGTTAGCGCCGCGACGGTGGGCTCGCTCACCTGGCTCGTATCGCTAATCAATCTCTCGGAGAAAAGGCTGCTTGTCATCCTTGGCCTTTGCGCTCTGTGGGCGCTTCTGTTGCTGGATTGTCAGCAAAGCGCCAAGACAAATTGGCCAAGACGCAGGTGGTTCAGCATCTATCTATCGCTCATCCCCTGCTTCCTGTTTCTTTTCTATGTCTATCTCGAAAGCGTTTTCGGCTATTTCGATTGGGCCGCGATGTTCATGCATGTCGGTGCCGGGGTTCTTACCCCCGGCGTCGTTCTTGAATGTTTGATGAACACCGGAAACACGATACTGGTCATCTTGGTCGTGCTTCTCGGTCTCGGCGCGCTAAAGGCGCGCGGCACACTGACAAGGGGATTAGACGTCGCCCTGATGGCGTTCTTCCTGGCGGCAAACCCGATGCTGACGCGCCCGATCGCGGCGGCGGTCCATCTCAACCCGCTGCATGATTTCCTGTCCAAGCACTTCGTCGATATTACCTCGTTGACGAAACCGGCCGCGGGGGCGTCCGTAACCGCCGTGCCGAAGAACCTCATACATATCTTCATCGAGAGCGCCGAACGCACCTACATGAACGAGGCGACGTTTGGCGATGTCATGGGTCCGCTGCTCGAGTTCGACAGGCGTAGCCTCTCAGCGACCAACATGGTGCAGCTGGCCTACACCAACAATTCCATCGCGGGCATGGTCGCCGCGAATTGTGGAACGCCGCTGCTGATGTCGTATTTCACAACCCGCGAGTATCTGGAGGAGAATTCGCAGTTCCTGCCAGGCTTGACCTGCTTGGGCGACGTCCTGAAGTCGCGGGGCTATCGGCAGAGCTTCGTTTCCGGTTGGCCACTCGGCTTCACCGGTCAGGGGGCATTCTATGCCACCCATGGCTACTCATCGCTTTTTGGGGGATCGGAAGTGGTCGCTGCCGTCGCCGGGTCTGGCAGCACTTTTGGCGCCAGCGACGCCCAGGTTCTGGATATGAGTTTCGACATTTTGCGGCGCGCGCAGCGAGACGGCAAACCGCTCGCGCTGACGATCGCCGTCAGTGGTGGGCACGCGATGGACGGCTATCTGACGGACAAATGCATCGGCAAGACCGGACTTTCTCCGCAAGCCCCCAATATTCTCCATGCCGTCAAATGCACGAACATGCTCATCGCGGACTTCATTCACAAAGCCGAGGCAGAAGGGCTGATGGCGAATACCGTTCTGGTGCTGCAAAGCGATCACCTCAGCGCGCCGAGCACGGTGACGGATCAGTTGAACAGGTTTGAAAGACGCAACTTTTTCTCCCTGTCGGGCGATGGCATTCGCCCCAGCACATATGCCGGACTTTCGAGCGTGGTCGATATATTCCCGACTATTTTGGACGCTCTAGGCGTGCCGCTCCCGAATGGCAAGGCTGCATTTGGCGTCTCGCTGCTCGGGGATCGACCGACAATGGTCCAAGCGCTTGGGCAGGCCCAATTCGATGACGCGATCTATGCCGACGATGTTCTCGTCAGATCATTCTGGCAACTGAAGCCGGCACGGACGGCTGCGGCGTCCGAGGCTGAACCTCGTTAATGCGAAGCATATGCCGGCTGAGCACTCGACACCGGTTCGCTTCTTGGTCTCCCCGTACCGAAACCGGACGTTCCACGATGTGCATCCAGCCGTCGGCATCATCCCCTCGCGGGTCTTGTTGTCGTCAAGGCTACCCGGACCAGCCGTCCCGATTGCCGTCACCTCAATAACCCGACCGGGCGGGAAAGAAACTTCGAAGCCATTGCAGGATTGACTGGAGCCGCATGTCCTTCAATCTCCGGAACCGTGCTAGAGATTGCCACCGATTGAATAGCGCCTGCTGTTTCGAGGTCCCCCCTGCTGGTTCGAGGTCCCATTGACAAAACGGCTATCGGATTTCGACATTGGCTTGCTGCTGACACTCGACGCGCTGTTGAAGCACCGGAACGTCACCCATGCGGCGTCGAGACTGAACATTACCCAATCGGCCTTGTCGGCCCGCCTGACGCGTCTGCGTCACTTGCTGAACGACCCACTCTTCACAATGGCGGCGTCTGGACGGGGAATGATCCCGACGCCTCGCGCATCAAAAACTTCTGCGGCTTGCCGGTCACCGTCACCGGCAATTCGGCGCGGAAGCGGAAACGTCATCTCAGGCAAAGGGCGGTCGTCTGCAGCTCGCTGTCGGCTTCCAGGCTGATGAACCCAAGCAGTCCGTTGGCGGCTGTCTCGTGCCGCATCCAATTGCCAGCCCGAGCCAAATTTTCATGGCACAAATATAAGAAATATATATGTAAGAAATACCACGATATGGACAGCGCCCGTCAAGAATGTTGTTCTTTCAGTACTAAAGCTCACATTGCATATGAAGAGCGCTAAAATCAAAAGCACTGTGTCAGTCGCTGGAAGCCCCAGGGTTAACCCTCTGCCCGTCAGCAGGCTGGCGGCTGCGACCGCCGGTATTGTCAAACCGATTGTGGCGCAAGCGGAACCCATCGCGACATTCAAACCGCGTTGCAGCTCATTGTTGAGTGAAGCGCGAACCGCCGAAATGGCCTCCGGCATCAACACCAGCCCGGCGATCATTGCCCCCACAATGCTGTCAGCCTGGGTCACTTGGTAGGCAACGAGCGTATCTTCGACGCTTGCCGCGACCTGCTCGGCGAGCATGACAATGCCGATCAGGCCGATCAAAAGCAGCAATGCGCCGGCAAAGACGCTTTCGTGAGGGGCAGTCCGCAGCGAAACGCCGTGGGCCTGCCCTTCGACAAAGTCTTCCCGGTGGCGGACGGTCTGCGCGAACACGAAGCTTGCATAAAGCAGCACCGAAAGCACGCTCACAAAGCCAAGTTGAGCTGCCGAAAATGTGCCCGGCCCCGTAGCTTGTGTGTAGGTTGGCAGAATAAGCGTCATGATGGTCAGCGCGATCAGAACCGCCAAATATGCGCTGGTCCCTTGTCGAACAATTGCCTGCTTGCGATGGCGCCAGCCGCCAAGCGCGAGACACGTGCCGACGACGCCGGTAGATGCAATCATCACCGTTGAAAAGACGGACTCACGTGCAAGCGTAGGGTTGTTCTCTCCATGCAGCATCATGGAAACGATGATCGACACCTCGATTGCCGTCACGGCAAAAGTCAGCACCAATGTGCCGTAGGGCTCTCCTACACGCCGAGCCACCGCCTCGGCGTGGTCGAGCACCACGAAAATGGTGGTGAACATGATCGCACTCGAAAGCGCTCCGACGAGTATCCTGACGCCCAGCGAACCTTCGTCCGCCGACAGCCCGCCTGCCCTGACGGCGACAGCCATGACCAAGGCGGCCAGCGGCATCGCATATGAAGTCATCGAACGTCCGAAACCGCTCATGCAAGCCCCTGCACGCTGCTGCGAACCGTGGCTGCATTCGCGCACCGACAGATCGAAGCGTTCACCCGTTCACGCCGTCTTCTGCGTCACCAAGCCCAGCTCCTCCACCATCGCCTCGCGCATCAAGAACTTCTGCGGCTTGCCGGTCACCGTCATCGGCAATTCGGTGCGGAAGCGGATGTGGCGGGGGATCTTGTAATGGGCGATCTGGCCGGCGCAGAAGTTTCTGACCTCCTGCTCGGTGGCGATCTGGCCGGGCTTGAGCACGATCCAGGCGCACAGCTCCTCGCCATATTTGGCGTCGGGAATGCCGAACACCTGCACCTCCTTGACCTTTGGATGGCGGTAGAGGAATTCCTCGACCTCCCTGGGATAGACGTTCTCGCCGCCGCGGATGACCATGTCCTTGACCCGGCCGACGATGTTGCAATAGCCCTCGGCGTCGATGGTGGCGAGGTCGCCGGTGTGCATCCAGCCGTCGGCGTCGATCGCCTCGCGGGTCTTGTCGTCGTCGTCCCAGTAACCCTTCATCACCGAATAGCCGCGCGTGCAAAGCTCGCCCGGTACGCCGACCGCAACTGTAGCGCCGTCGGCATCGACCGCCTTGACCTCGACATGGGGGTGGATGCGCCCGACGGTCGAGACGCGCTTTTCCAGGGGGTCGTCGACGCCGCTCTGGAACGACACCGGGCTGGTCTCGGTCATGCCGTAGGCGATGGTCACCTGTTCCATATGCATCAGCGACACCACCTTTTTCATCACCTCGATCGGGCATGGCGAACCGGCCATGATGCCGGTGCGCAGGCTGGAGAGATCGAAGGCGGAAAAATCCGGATGATCCAGCAGAGCAACGAACATGGTCGGTACGCCATAGAGCCCGGTGCAGCGTTCCTGAGCCACCGCCTTCAGCGTGGCGCCGGCGTCGAACCCTTCTCCCGGGAAAACCATGGTGGCGCCTTTCGAGACGCAACCCATCGTGCCCATCGACATGCCGAAGCAGTGGTAGAGCGGCACTGGTATGCAGAGCCGGTCGTCGGCGGTCAGCTTGATCGCCGAAGTGACGAAGTTGCCGTTGTTGACGATGTTGCCGTGGGTCAGCGTCGCGCCCTTGGGGGCTCCCGTGGTGCCTGAGGTGAACTGGATGTTGATGGCTTCGCCCGGCTTCAGCTTCTCAGAGATGCGGTCGAGGCTGTCATGCTCGTCACGCCCGGCCATGGCCAGCACATCACCGAAATTGAACATGCCGGGCGAGTTCTCGTCACCCATGCGGATGACGATCTTCAACGCCGGCAGTTTTTGTGCCTTGAGCTTGCCCGGCGTGGCCTTGGCGATCTCGGGTGCCAGCGTCTCGATCATGCCGAGATAATCTGACGTCTTGAACCTGGCAGCGGTGACCAGCGCCTTGCAGCCGACCTTGTTCAGCGCATAGTCGAGCTCGGTCAACCGATAGGCCGGGTTGATGTTGACCAGGATCAGGCCGATGCGGGCGGTGGCGAACTGCGTCACCAGCCATTCCCAGCGGTTGGGCGACCAGATGCCGACGCGATCGCCCTTTGCCAGGCCCAGTGCCAGGAAGCCGGCGGCCAGCGCATCCACCGTGTCCGAAAGTTCGCTCCAGGTGAAGCGCTTGTTCTGGTCGACGAAGACGGCGGCGTCGAGCGTGCCATATTTGCTGACCGTCTCGGAAAACAGCGCGGGGATGGTCTTGTCGAGCAGCGGCACGCTGCGTTCGCCAGAGACATGCGCCCTACCATCGACGGGTGCGACGAAGACACCGCCCGCTCGCGCTCCGCGTCCGCGCAGATTGCTGGCATTCTTCAGCTCGTCGAGATTGACCGGCATCGCTCTCTCCTCCCGGGATTGGCCGAGCCTATCAGCCTGAGGGGGTGGTGAAAATCCCGCCGATGGTCGTGGCAGGGCAACGATCCGGCCCACGACGCTTCGGGGCCTTCGTTGGTTGATGAACATCAAACGCAAAAACCCGCATGGGCGGCGGGTCACTGGCGCAAATCAGCACCATAGGCAAAAATGTAGCATAGCTGCCCTCACCAGTCAAGGAAATAATTCCTATACGGGAAGACCCCGGCGCAAGGCTACCGACACCGCGGGACGGCCGCCGTCAGGGTTTTCAAGCCGGTTCGGAGCCCTGAGGGGCAGCGGGCGAAGGCCCGCCGCTATCCGACCGCAGCCGCCATCTTCGCCGCGATGTCGCGCAGGACCGCTTCATCGGCCGCCGCCCGTGTCTTCTTCGACGCCACCAGGCAGGCCTGCGAGCGCAGGACGAGGCCATCGCCCAGCACCTTGAGATGATTGGCGCGCAGCGTCGAGCCGGTGGTTGTGATGTCGACGATGACATCGGCCAGCCCCGCCGCCGGCGCGCCTTCGGTGGCGCCGAGGCTCTCGACGATGCGGTAGACCTGGATGCCATGCTTCTGCGAGAAGAATTGCTGGGTCAGCCGCCAGTATTTGGTGGCGATGCGCAACCGCCGGCCATGGCGCTGGCGGAAATCGGCGGCGACGTCGTCGAGGTCGGCCATGCTGTCGACGTCGAGCCAGATGTCCGGCACGGCCACCACGACATCGGCATGGCCAAAACCGAGACGGGCGACGATTTCGGCGCGGCTCTCCCAGTCGGCAAGGTTTTCACGCACCAGGTCCTCGCCGGTGATGCCGAGATCGACTGCGCCCTGGCCGATCTCGCCTGATATTTCGGAAGCCGACAGGAACACCACTTCGACATCGTCCAGGCCCTCGACGCGGGCGTGGTATTTGCGCTCGTCGCCGGGCAGGCTGACGGCCAACCCGGCTTTGGCCAGCACGTCCAGCGCCTGCTCTTTCAGGCGGCCTTTCGACGGGATCGCCAGCGTGATCATGGCGCCGTCTCCCGCAATGCCTCGATGCGGTCGAGCCAGACCGAAAAGCCGACGCCGGGGATCGGCGTCTTGGCGCCAAGCAAGGTCAGCAGCCGGTCATAGCGGCCGCCGCCGACCAACGGCCGGTCGCCATTGTCGGCCGCGATTTCGAAAACCAGGCCGGTGTAGTAGTCGAGCGGGCGGCCGAAGGCGGCGTCGTAGCGGATTTTATCGGCCGGCAAGCCATGCGCTTCGATCGCCTTGGCGCGGGCAGCGAACTTTTCCAGCGCGACATCGAGCGACAGACCGGCGTCGGTGGCGAAGGTCTCCAGCGCCTGGGCCGCGCGATCTAGCGGAACGTCGATCGCCAGAAAATCCTTCAGCGCGGAAAACGCCTCGCTCGACAGCCGAACGCTGCGCAATTCGGCTTTCTCGATCAGCCGCCGGGCAATGTCGGATGGCGAGCGTCCGGCGGACGCCGACAGGCCGGCCTCTTCCATGCCGCTGGCGATATGGGCGGAAAGACCGTCCAGATCACCGTCGAGGACCAGAGCGGCGACCGGACCTGAGAGCTGGCTGTTGCGCGGCGGGTTGGCGAGATCGGCGAGTGCCGCCTCAAGCATCGGCGCCGAGCCGAACGCGCGGGCAAGACGCATGCGCCAGCCGCGCGGCAGGCCAAGGGCGGCCAGCACCGCCTCGAAAATGGTCTGGTCGCCAAGCGTGATCGCCAATGCCTGGCCAGGCAGCACCAGCGACAGCAGCGCATGCGCGTCGGCCACCGAGCGGGCATCGGCTCCAGCGGTATCGCGGTCACCGAGATCCTCGATGCCGGCCTGGAAGAACTCGTTGCCGCCTTCGCGGCGCTGGCGAAACACCTCGCCCAGATAGGAATAACGGCGCGGCGTGCCGGCCTGCGAGCTGATGTGGTCGAGACAGACCGGGATGGTGAATTCCGGCCGCAGGCACAATGTCTGGCCGGTCTCGCTTTCGGTCAGGAAGATGCGGCGGCGCAAATCCTCGCCGGCCATGTCGAGGAAGGGGTCCGCCGGCTGCAATATGGCGACCTCGACGGCGTGCGTGTTGCGCGTGGCGAAAAGGTTGGTGATGTCGGTGGAGATGGCGGGGGTGCGGGAGGTCAACTTGCTGACCTCAGTGCTGCACGACCCTCTGGTCCCAAACCAGAGGCGCCAACGCGGCCTCTACTTGCCACGCGCCCTCTCCTCAGCCTGCGCCGCCAATATCTTCCTCACCTCGACGACCAGCTCGCCCTCCGCCACCGTCATCTGCGCCGGGCGTGCGGCGCGCCATTCGGCGTTGTCTGATATTTCGGCAGACATGCGCGCGCCTTCGATCAAATCCTTGATCTGCAGCTCGCTCTTGGCGCGCTCGTCGCCGCCCTGGATGATGGCGACCGGGCAGCCGCGGCGGTCGGCATATTTGAGCTGCGCCTTCATGCCGGCGCCGCCGAGATACATTTCGGAACGGATGCCGGCGGCGCGCAGCTCCGCCACCATCTTCTGGTAGCGGCCGAGGCTGTCGGTGTCCTTGTCCATCACCAGCACGACGACCGGCGCAATCACGTCCGAGGCATCAAGCTTGCCGAGGTTCTTCAGCGCGGTCATCAGCCTGGAGACGCCGATGGAAAAACCGGTTGCCGGCACCGGCTCGCCACGGAAGCGCGAGACGAGGCCATCATAGCGCCCGCCGCCACCGACCGAACCGAAGCGCACGATCTGGCCGTCTTCGTTGGGGATTTCGGCCAGAAGCTCGGCTTCGAAGACAGGGCCGGTGTAGTATTCGAGGCCGCGCACGACCGAGCGGTCCATGGCAATACGGTCCTCGCCATATCCGGCCGCCCTGACCAGCGCTTCAATCGTGGCGAGTTCGCCGACGCCTTCCTGGTAGATCGCGTTCGAACTGACCATGGAATCCTGGCCGGCCTGTATAGTCCTCGCAGTCGCGAGAAGAACCGCCTCGGCTTGCCCGTTGTTCAACCCGGCGCCCTTGGCGAAGTCGCCTTCGCCCTCCTTGCCGCCGTCCCAGCGGCCCGGGCCAAGCAAAAGCTTCACGCCTTCCGGCCCGAGCTTGTCGAGCTTGTCGATCGCACGCAGCACCGTCAGCCGGCGGCCGGCATTCTCCTCGCCGCCAAGGCCGATCGCCTCCAGCACGCCATCCAGCACCTTGCGGTTGTTGACGCGGATGACGTAGTCGCCGCGCTTGATGCCCAGCGCTTCCATGACGTCGGCCATCATCATGGCCATTTCGGCGTCGGCGGCCACACCCGGCGTGCCGATCGTGTCGGCATCGAACTGCATGAACTGGCGGAAGCGGCCGGGGCCGGGCTTCTCGTTGCGGAACACCCAGCCTGAGCGATAGCTGCGGTAAGGTTTTGGCAGCCGCTCGTAATTCTCGGCGACATAACGCGCCGTCGGCGCGGTCAGGTCGTAGCGCAGCGACAGCCACTGGTCGTCGTCATCCTGGAAGGAGAACACGCCTTCGTTCGGCCGGTCCTGGTCGGGGAGGAATTTTCCGAGCGCATCGGTGTATTCGATCAGCGGCTGGTCTGCCGGTTCGAAGCCGTAAAGCTCATAGACCGAGCGGATCGTCGCCATCATCTTCTCGACGGCGCGGATGTCCTCGGCGCTGCGGTCGGCAAAGCCGCGCGGCAGTCGCGCTTTCGTCTTTTCCGATTTATCGGCCATGGGGTGTTTGCTCGGCGTTTTATGATGCTTGCAGGTCGGCAATGTTGCGATTTTCGCAACGCGGGTGTCCTAACCGAAGAGGTCGGATGCGGCAAGGGTCAGACCTCTGGCGCTGCCGATGAGAGAAGGCGACGCCGCACCTCCTTGAAACCAATCCGGACCGCAAATGAAACAATCCCGCCATGCGTGCGGCATCGTGCCGACACAATCGCCGCCGATAAAGCGCGGGAAATGAGGGGTCCGCGGCCATGACCAGCACAGCAAGATTCCATGCCATCGACAGCGATGCCGGATTGTCCGCACGCTTGCGCCCGGCCGACATCAACGTCCCGAAAATGGTCAGCCAGGCTGCCGGACCGTTCGAAGTACCCGCCGACACCGGCAAGGGACCATCCATGCGCGACGCGTTGATGACCGGCCTGCTGGTGATCTATCCGACCCTGGCCACGGTGGTGGCGATCGTCGCCGGCCTGGTGCTGGCCAGCGCCAACGGCACCTGAGCCTATTTCGGCCGCCTGAAAGCCTTCCGCTGCTTCTCGACCTCTTGGCGGCAGGCGCAGCCCTCGAGGTGGTCGTTGACCAGGCCCATGGCCTGCATGAAAGCGTAGACCGTGGTCGGGCCGACAAAGCTCCAGCCGCGCTTCTTCAGCTCCTTCGAAATCCGCACCGAGACGGCCGTTGTCGGGTTCGCGCGCAGATGGGCGAGGTCGACGATTTGCGGCCGCTCGTCCTTGCCGGGTTCGAACTTCCAGAACCAGGCGGCCAGTGAGCCGAATTCGTCCACCATTTCGCGGGCGCGCCTGGCGTTGTTGATGGTCGAGACGATCTTGCCGCGATGGCGGATGATGCCGGCATTGCCGAGCAGGCGCTCGACATCCTTGTCGGTGAAGCTTGCTACCTTGTCGAATTCGAAATTGGCGAAGGCTTCGCGAAAATTCTCCCGCTTGCGCAGTATGGTCAGCCACGACAGGCCCGACTGAAAGCCTTCCAGGCAGATCTTTTCGAACAGCCTGCGGTCGTCGGCCACAGGCCGGCCCCATTCATGATCGTGATAGTGCAGATAGTCGGGCAGATTGCCGTGCCAGAAGCAGCGCGCGACACCGTCGGGGCCGGCGAGCAGGCCGGTGTGTTCCTTGTCCATAGGCCAAAATCCGTTCGTTAACGCGCTTTTGCGCGGCATTTACTGCGGCTTTACCAGATTCCTGAACCCGGCGGTAACCACACCAAAAGGTTTACTGACAAAGCCGCATTTTACGCATTCCGATTCATGTTTCGGTTGCTGCTTGCGCGCCAATGATCGCCGAACCGGGAGGACGTTTCCACCCGTTTGTATCAGACGATCAAGGTGCGTTACGATGAAGACAGTGTTGTTTCCCGTGCTCGGCGCCGTGGCTGTGTTTGCCGCCGGCGTCACACCCTCAATCGCCGGCGACCGCTATGCCGACAGGCCGCCGGTGATGGTGAGCCCCGACCTTTCCGCACCCTGGGTGCTGCAGCTTGGCCATGCGCCCGGCATCGTGCGCCAGAACCGGCAGGTGGTGCAGCAGCAGCAACAGAGGCGTCTCCTGCGCCCGGCGCAGCCCGACCGGGTGCAGACGGCGGCGGTGCAGCCGCCGGCCAAGCGCATGGTCGCGCGTCCTCAGATCAACCCGATCTACCTGCCGCAGGAAGTCGACTATGACGGAGGCCAGAAGCCGGGCACGATCGTCATCGACACCACGCAGAATTTCCTCTTCCTGGTCGAGAAGAACGGCAAGGCAAGGCGCTATGGCGTCGGCACCGGCAAGCCGGGCTTCGAATGGTCGGGTACGCACAAGATCACCAACAAGCGCGAGTGGCCGGACTGGCGCCCGCCGGCGCAGATGATCAAGCGCGAAGCCGCCAAGGGCCGCTATTTGCCGACCTATCTTGCCGGCGGCATGGAGAACCCGCTTGGTGCCCGCGCGCTCTACCTCGGCACCACCGAATACCGCATCCATGGCACCAACCAGCCGTGGACGATCGGCGGCGCGGTGTCATCGGGCTGCATCCGCATGCGCAACGAGGACGTCGTCGATCTCTATGAGCGGGTCAATGTCGGAACCACGGTCGAGGTGATATAATAGTCCTTGCGAATCACCTGGCCGGCAAAGCAGTCCGCTTTTCGAGGCCAGTTTAGGGATACGGGGGACGGGCCGTATGGGGATGCGGCCGGTCAGGAAGGGCAGCACGGGAAACCGCGCTGCCCTTTCCGTTTTGAGCAGAAATCGAGGGCAAAAGGCCACCCACGCGTCGCGCAACGGGCATAGCGGTTCGCTTTCATGCTGCCCTTTGCCGCATTCTTTTGCTATCTCGGTGGCAAGTTCCACAAAAGAGTTCACCCATGCCTCTGTCCGAAGACAGCCGTTATCTCAAGGGCGGCCCGGTAGCCCAGCGCATCATCGCCGCCGTTCGCGAGGACGCAGCGATCGCCAAAGCCGAGGGTTTTCCGCCCAAGCTGATCTCGATCACCGTCGGCGACACCGATGCGGTGGACGTCTATGTGCGCAACCAGCGCGCCAAGGCTGAGCTCGCCGGCATCGATTTCGAGGAACGGCGCTTTCCCGCCACCATCACAGCAGGCGAGTTGGAAGCTGCGATCCACGGCCTGAATGCCGATCCGCGCGTTACCGGCATCATCATCCAGCGGCCCGTGCCAGCGCATATCCCCATCAAGACGCTGCAAGCGGCGGTGCATCCGCTGAAGGATGTCGAAGGCATGCATCCGGCCTCAATCGGCAACATCGTCTACAACCAGCTCGATCTCGCGCCTTGCACGGCGGCCGCCTCGGTCGAGCTGCTGAAGGAAACCGGCCTCGACCTCAAGGGACTGGAAGTCGTCATCGTCGGCCATTCGGAAATCGTCGGCAAGCCGATCGCCTTCCTGTTGATGAGCGAGGGCGCGACGGTGACGGTCTGCCACCACATGACGCGATCGGTCGCCGCCCATGCAAGGCGCGCCGATGCGCTGTTCGTCGCCGTCGGCAAGCCGCGGCTGATCAAGGCCGACATGGTCAAGCCGGGCGCTGCCGTCATCGACATCGGCATCAATTCCGAAATCGCCCCCGACGGCTCCAGCCGCATCGTCGGCGACGTCGACACTGAAAGCGTGCGCGAGGTCGCCTCCTGGATCACCCCGGTGCCGGGCGGCGTCGGCCCGATCACGGTCGCCATCCTGCTGCGCAACACCATGGTCGCGCTCAGCCGCCAGCGCGCGCTCTACGAGGCGACTTACGGCACGGCGGACAGGCTCGCGGCGGAGTAAGCGCCCGCCAAGGTCGTCCTATTCCGCCGCGATCAGGGTCTCTTCCAGAACACCTTCCGGCTTCGGCCCACCATAGGCCCAGTCGAGTAGCTTGATCGTGTGCACCACCGGCATCTTCGCGGCGGAAGCGATTTGCATGATGCAGCCTATGTTGCCGGTGGCGACGATCGAGGCCCCCGTCGCCTCGATGTTTTTCACCTTGCGGTCGCGCAGTTTGGCCGAGATCTCGGGCTGCAGGATGTTGTAGGTGCCGGCAGAGCCGCAGCAGAGATGCCCTTCGCGCGGCTCGCGCACGATGAAGCCGGCCTTGGCCAGCAGTTCTTTCGGCTGGCGGGTGATCTTCTGGCCGTGCTGCATCGAGCAGGCCGAGTGATAGGCAACGACAGTGCCCGGCTTGCGAACCGGTTCGGGCAGGTCGAGGGTCGAGAGATATTCGGTAACGTCCTTGGCCAGTGCCGAGACGCGCGCGGCCTTGTCGGCATAGGCCGGGTCGAGCCGCAGCATGAAACCGTAGTCCTTGATCGTCGTGCCGCAGCCCGAGGCGGTGATGACGATGGCATCGAGCCCGCCCTGGTCGAGGGCGCGTGTCCAGGCGTCGACATTCTGCCTCGCCGAGGCAAGCGCGGCCTGTTCCCGCCCCATATGATGGACCAGCGCACCGCAACAGCCTTCGCCCGGCGGCACCAAGACCTCGACGCCGAGCCGTGTCAGCAGCGAAATCGTCGCCTCGTTGATGGCGGGATCGAGCACCGATTGCGCGCAGCCGGTGAGGATGGTGACGCGGCCTCTTTTGGTCCCCTGCCCGGCATGGATGCCTGGCGAGGCCATCGGCGAAGCTGCCGGGATCGAGGCCGGTGCGAGCTTGAGCATCGCACTGAGCGGCTTCAGCGCCGGAACCTTGTCGAACAGGCCGATGAACGGTTTGCCCAGCTTCGCCAGCTTGAGCGCGGCGCGAAACCGCTGGGGATAGGGCAGCACGAAGGCCAGCATGGCGCGGGTCAGGCGGTCGAGCAGTGGCCGCTTATAGGTCTCCTGGATATGGGCGCGGGCGTGGTCGACCAGATGCATGTAGTTGACGCCCGACGGGCAGGTGGTCATGCAGGCAAGGCACGACAGGCAGCGATCGATATGGGTGACGATCTGCTTGTCGGCCGGACGGCCGTTTTCCAGCATGTCCTTGATCAGGTAGATGCGCCCGCGCGGTGAATCGAGCTCGTTGCCGAGTGTCACATAGGTCGGGCACGTCGCGGTGCAGAAGCCGCAATGCACGCATTTGCGCAGGATCTTTTCCGATTCCGCGACATGCGGATCGGCAAGCTGGGCAAGCGAAAAATTGGTCTGCATCGCTGATGTCCTAGGCCATGCGGCCGGGATTGAAGATATTCTTGGGGTCGAATTCCTGTTTCAGGCGGACCGATAGTGCAGCAAGAGCGGGCGGCTGCGGCTCGAACACCGGTAGAGCGGCGCGATGCGAGGGTGCGGCGCGCACCAGCGTCGCATGGCCGCCGCCATGTTTCCTCAACAGCCCGCGCAGCAGAGCGGCTTCCGGATCGCCCTGTTCCATGCGCAGCCAAACCAGTCCGCCCTGCCAGTCATAAAAGGCGCTGACGGCGGCCTGCATGCGCAGCGTCAGGACCATCTGGTGGCTCTGAGAAGGCGTCATCGAGATGCGCCAGACCGGCTTCTCGCTGCCGTCGGCGAAAGGCCTGCAATCGCGAACGTCGCGCCAGATCAGCCGCGAAACCTCGCCGCCAATCTCCTCCAGCGGGCCGGCATTGCCGAGCAGCGTTTTCAGCGCGGCGATGCGGTAGGCGACCGACGGGCCGAAACCCTCGACGCGCAGCAGCGTGGCGGCCTCGCTGCCGAGACTGCCGCTGGCGACGCGCGCGGCGATCCGCTCCGGCAGGTGGGCGGCACTCGATACTTCAGCACTCGAGCCAAGCGCCAGGGCCATGGCGGCGGCCGCGGCATCGTCGAGCAGGCTACGGATGGCGAGCGTGACTTCGGTCTCGGCTGCCGGCAGCACCTTGAAGGTGACGTCGGTGAAGACGGCCAGCGTGCCCCAGCTGTTGGCCATCAGCTTCGACATGTCATAGCCGGTGACGTTCTTGACCACGCGACCGCCCGACTTGAAGGCCTCGCCACGACCGGACACCACATTGATGCCCAGGACATGGTCGCGCGCGGCCCCCGCCTTGAGCCGGCGCGGACCGGAGAGGTTAGCGCCGAGCACACCGCCGATCGTACCTTTGCCCGGTTCGCCACCAAGCAGCGGGCCGTAATCCATCGGCTCGAAAGCGAGCTGCTGGCCGTTTTCCGCCAGCAGTTTTTCGATCTCGGCCAACGGTGTGCCTGCCTTGGCCGACAGCACCAGTTCAGCCGGTTCATAGAGCGTGACGTCAGATAATTTCGACAGGTCGAGCGTGTGTTCGGTTTGCAGCGGCCGGCCGATGCCACGCTTGGAGCCATGGCCGAGGAGTTCGAGCGGCGCCTCTTCCGCCACGGCCCAGGCTATGGTGGAGAGGACTTCGGATGGGGTGGTCGGGGTGAAGGTGGTCATGAAGAGACCGCGCCAGATGCGAGTTCGGATATGCCGAGTTCCTTGGCGCCCCCCTCTGTCCTGCCGGACATCTCCCCCTCAAGGGGGGAGATCGGATGTCGCATATGGCTTCGCCAATCTTCAATGATGACGGAAGGGCGAGGCGCGCAAGCTGCCAATCTCCCCCGGGGAGATGTCCGGCAGGACAGAGGGGGGTGTACACGCGCCGTAATCACCCTCAAAACCTCGGAATGTCCGGAAACGCCACCTGCCCGCGGTGCACATGCATCCGCCCGAGCTCGGCGCATCGCCGCAGCTGCGGAAATACTTTTCCCGGGTTGAGCAGATGGTTGGGATCGAAGGCGCATTTGACCCGCATCTGCTGGTCGAGATCGATCTGGGTGAACATTTCCGGCATTAGGTCGCGTTTCTCCACGCCCACACCGTGTTCGCCGGTCAAGACGCCGCCGACCTTGACGCAGAGCCGCAATATATCGGCGCCGAAACTTTCGGCCTTGTCGAGTTCGCCCGGTACGTTGGCGTCGTAGAGGATCAGCGGATGCAGATTGCCGTCACCGGCATGAAAGACATTGGCGACGCCGAGACCGTATTTTTCCGACAGCTCGCGCATGCCGGCGAGCACGCGCGGCAACTCCTTGCGCGGGATGGTGCCGTCCATGCAGTAGTAGTCGGGCGAGATGCGGCCGACGGCCGGAAACGCCGCCTTGCGGCCGGCCCAGAAGCTCAGCCGTTCCTGTTCGGACTGCGAAATGCGGCAGGTGGTCGAGCCGTTCTTGTAGGCGATCGCCTCGACAAGGCCGATCAGATGATCGACCTCGACGCCGGGCCCGTCGAGCTCGACGATCAGCAGCGCCTCGACATCGAGGGGATAGCCGGCATGAACGAAATCTTCCGCCGCATGGATCGCCGGCCGGTCCATCATCTCCATGCCGCCCGGGATGATGCCGGCGCCGATGATGTCGGCAACGCACTGGCCGCCCTGCTCGCTGGTCGGGAAGCCGATCAGCAGTGCACGTGCCGTCTCCGGCTTCTTCAGGATGCGCACGGTGACCTCGGTGACGACGCCGAGCAGCCCTTCGGACCCGGTCATGACGCCGAGCAGGTCGTAGCCTTCCGCATCGAGGTGACTGCCGCCCAGCCGCACCACCTCGCCATTCATCAGCACCATCTCGATGCCGAGCACATTGTTGGCTGTGAGGCCGTATTTCAGGCAGTGCACGCCGCCGGAATTCTCCGCGACATTGCCGCCGATCGAGCAGGCGATCTGGGAGGATGGATCGGGGGCGTAGTAAAAGCCCTCCTGCTCGACGGCGGTGGTGATGCCGAGATTGGTGACGCCCGGCTGGGCAACGACGACGCGATTGGGAAAATCGATCCCGAGGATACGGTTGAAACGGCTCATGACCAGCAGCACCGCGTCCTCGAGCGGCAGCGCCCCGCCCGACAGCGAGGTGCCGGAGCCGCGCGGCACGACGCGGATGTTGCGGTCGTTGCAGTATTTCAGCACGCGCGAAACCTGCGCCACCGTTTGCGGCAGCACGACGACCAGCGGCAGCTGCCGATAGGCGGTCAGGCCGTCGCTCTCGAAGGCGCGCATGGAATTGGCGGCGTCGACAACGCCCTCACCCGGCACGATGATGCGCATGTCGGCGACGATCTCGTCGCGCCGGCGCATCGTGGCATCGTCTGGTTTCGGCATGGCCAGGCCGGACATCAGCAGCCTCATTTCGCTTGACTGGTCAAAATCTTTTACCAGTGAAGCGCGTTGGGTGCAAATCCTGTAATGGCGGCGAATCCAACTTCAAGGCAGAGACAGGCTTACGCAGCGGCAATCTGCCGCTGCTATTCGCCGGGCGGCTTGCCGGGTTCGGAGTGCATCCGGCGCACGCGGCGCACGCTCCACCAGACCAGCAGGATGGCGACAGGCACCGAAGCAGCGGTAATGATCTCCGGGGCGAAGGCATGGCCGAAGATCGAGGCGCCCTTGGCGACATAGCCGACAAGGCCGACCACATAATAGGAGACGGCGGCGACCGAGAGCCCCTCGACGGTCTGCTGCAGGCGCAATTGCAGGCGGGCCCGGTTGTTCATCGAGGCAAGCAGGTCGCGGTTCTGCTTCTCGACCTCGACATCGACCCAGGTGCGCAGCAGCGTCGTGGCGCGGGTCAGTTTTCGCGATAGATTTTCCTGCCGCTCCTCGACCGAGCGGCAGGTGCGCATTGCGGGCGCCACACGGCGCTGCAGGAACCCGCGCCATGTGTCATAGCCGGGCACAGCCTCTTCCTCGAGTGCGTCCAGCCGTTCGCCGACGATGCCGTCATAGGCGCGGCTGGCGCCGAAACGGTAAAGGCTCGACGCCGCGTCCGCCTCCAGCTCCGCCGCAAGTTCGGTCAGATCGGCCAGCAAGGTCTGGCTGTCCCGTGTCCCGGCGACCTTCATCTCCAGCGTGGTCTGCGCCAGCCGGTCTTCGATGCGGCGGGCGCGGCCGGACAAGGTCAACGCCAGCGGCAGGCCGAGCATGGCCAGCGTCCGATAGGTCTCGATGTCGATAAGCCGCTGCGACAACGCGCCGGTGCGCGCCGGGGTCAAGCCGCGATCGAGCAGCAGCATGCGCGTCAGGCCATCGCCATCCTGGCGAAAATCGGTGACGATGGCGGCGTTTCCGCGCTCGACCAGCGAGTAGCACAGGCTGGTCGGATCGAAACCGGCTATCAGTTGCTCGCTTGCTTGCGTCCATTTGCGGATTTCGAGCCTGATGCCGGAGATGCAGGTTCCCGGCGGGGAAAACCCGTTGCCGAAGGGTGAGTCCTCCTGCGTCCTGCCGCTTTCGGAAAGCGGCCCTTCCCACAAATAGGTCGAGAATTCGGTGTGCCGCTCCCAGCGCAGCGAGCCCTTGCCCCATTTCATGGCATGGTGGCGGGCCTGGCGGTCGGGCGCGGCGATGCCGAGGCGCCGCGACAGTTCGGAAAGCACCGCGTGGTCGACGCCGGAGCCGCCCTCCGTCATGAAGGCGAGTTGCATCAAGACGCGTGGCTTTTCGATCAGCGGATGCGGCCGGGCATGAACCTCGCCGAGTGCGCCGGGCCGGCCCTCATGCGCGGGAAAGCCCATGACGCTGCCCTTGGCGCGCGGCTGGAATTCGAGATCGGACGGGTCGTCTGACACGGCTTGTTCCCCGGGGGTTTCCTTGAACCCGCTTGCACTCGCGTCCCTCTAGTGCCAATGGCCTGACGACGCAAACGGCAAAGTTAGCCGAAGATCACGGGATCGGGCGGGAAATCGGCCAGCTTTTTGTCAATTGGATAAATAATTTGACCAGTTGGCGAGGCAGGCTCTATTCTGCGGCACCGGTTCACCTTCCAGGCATTCTGTTGAGCGACATTTTTTCCAGGATCGAGCATTCGCGCACCGCCGACGAGGTGGTGCAGCAGATCGAGAGCCTCATCCTCGAAGGCGTGCTGCGCACCGGCGACCGGCTGCCGGGCGAGCGCGAGCTTGCACGCCAGTTCGACGTATCCCGGCCGATCCTGCGTGACGCCCTGAAGGCACTGGAAGGACGCGGCCTTTTGACGACAAGGCCCGGCGGCGGCACGCATGTCGCCGATGTCATCGGCCAGCTCTTCACCAAACCGGTGACGGACCTGATCTCGATGCACCGCAAGGCAGTGACCGACTATCTGGAATACCGCCGCGAGATCGAAGGGGTTGCGGCTGAATATGCGGCACGGCGCGCCACCCCAGACGACATGGCGCTGCTCGATAAGATCATGGCACGCATGGACGATGCGCACCGGACCGGCGACTTCGACGACGAGGCCGAGATCGACGTCGAGTTCCACCACGCGATCTGCGAATGCGCGCACAACATCATCCTTTTGCACACGCTGCGCTCCTGTTATCGGCTGCTGTCGGAGGGCGTGTTCCAGAACCGGCTGCTGGTGTTCACCGTACCCGGCGCGCGCGACGCCCTGCTCGCGCAGCACCGGGCGATCCATGCGGCGGTGAAGGCCGGCGACCCGGCCACCGCCCGCCAGGCGGCGATGGACCACATCACCTATGTCGAACGGTCGATGGCGGAGGCCGAGCGCAGCGGCGACTGGCAGCGCGTCTCGCGGCTGAGGTTGAAACAGCGCGTTGACGCCACCGATACAGAACCAGCACGCAAACGCTCCTAGCTATCGAAACGGGAAGCCCATGAGCCAGATCCTGACCATCGCCGACCTCAAGGACCTCGCACGCCGGCGTGTGCCGAAGATGTTCTTCGACTATGCCGATTCCGGTTCGTGGACCGAAAGCACGTATCGGGCCAACGAGGAGGATTTCCAGAAGATCAAGTTCCGCCAGCGCGTCCTCGTCGACATGGACAACCGTTCGCTGGCATCGACGATGATCGGCGAAAAAGTGTCTATGCCGGTGGCATTGGCGCCAACCGGCATGACCGGCATGCAGCACGCCAATGGCGAGATGCTGGCGGCGCAGGCGGCGGAGGAATTCGGCGTGCCGTTTACCTTGTCGACGATGAGCATCTGCTCGATCGAGGATGTCGCCTCGGTTACCACGAAGCCGTTCTGGTTTCAGCTCTATGTGCTGCGTGACAAGGATTTCGTGCTCAACCTGATCGACAGGGCAAAGGCGGCGAAATGCTCGGCGCTCGTGCTGACGCTCGACCTGCAGATTCTCGGTCAGCGTCACAAGGACATCCGCAACGGGCTTTCGGCGCCACCCAAGCTGACGCTGACCAACATCGTCGACATGGCCATCCGCCCGCGCTGGTGCGCCGCCATGGCCGGCACCAAGCGGCGGACCTTCCGCAACATTGTCGGCCACGCCAAGGGCGTCGGCAACATGGCCTCGCTGGCATCGTGGACGACGGAGCAGTTCGACCTGCATCTGTCGTGGAAGGACGTCGCCTGGATCAAGGAGCGCTGGGGCGGCAAGCTGATCCTCAAGGGCATTCTCGACAAGGAGGACGCGCTGATGGCGGCCAAGACCGGCGCCGACGCGATCATCGTTTCCAACCATGGCGGGCGCCAGCTCGATGGTGCGTCGTCGTCGATCGGCGTGCTGGAAGAGATTGCCGACGCGGTCGGCGACACGATCGAAGTGCATATGGATGGCGGCATCCGCTCCGGCCAGGATGTCCTGAAGGCGCTTTGCCTCGGTGCCAAGGGAACCTATATAGGCCGGCCGTTTCTTTACGGCCTGGGGGCGCTTGGCAAGGAAGGGGTTACCAAGGCGTTGGAAATCATCCGCAAGGAGATGGACATCACGCTGGCGCTGTGCGGAAAGCGTCTTGTCACCGACATGGGCAAGGACCAGCTCCGGCGCCAGGTCCCGTGACCGCCTGACCACGGAGACACCGAAAAGTTGGCAGAATCCGGCATCCATTTTCTCGACGCGCATGGGCCGGACGGCATCCGTCTCTATGCGATCGGCGACATCCACGGCCGGCTCGACCTGCTGGCCGCCATGCATCTGCGCATCAGGGCCGAGATCGAGCAGGAGGCGCCTGCCGACTGGCGCGTCATCCATCTTGGCGACTATGTCGACCGCGGGCCGGACTCGAAGGACGTCATCGATTTCCTGATCGAAGCGCAAGAGCGAGACCCTCGTCACCTGATGCTGGCCGGCAACCACGACATCGGCTTTCTCGATTTTCTCAAGACCCCTGACCCGGAAGGGCTTTTCATCCGGTTCGGCGGCATCCAGACGGCACAGTCTTACGGCGTAACGATCAGTGAAGGCACAAGCGTGTGGTTCGGCAAGGCCGAATCGGCCGTGCGCAGAGGACATCAGGCACTGGTCGAGGCCGTGCCGCAAAGCCACATCGACTTCCTGCGATCGCTGCCGTTTTCCGTGACTTTCGGGGACTTCTTCTTCTGCCATGCCGGCATCAGGCCGGGCATTCCTCTGGAGAAGCAAAACCCGCAGGATCTGATCTGGATCCGCGACGTCTTCCACAACCACCCCGACCTCTATCCGAAGATCGTGGTGCACGGCCACACGCCGGTGCCGGAGGCGGAAGTGATGGCAAATCGCGTCAATGTCGACACGCTTGCCTGGCAATCAGGCATGCTGAGCGCGCTCGTCGTCGACGACGCGGACAAACGCATCCTGACAATGACGATCAAGGAAGCTTGAGCGCCGCGCGTCGGAGGACGCGAAAGACGCTTCCCGCTTTAGCGCAGCGAGGCGGTGACGCCGTAACCGTCGACGGCGTTGTGGTTGTTGGCTGCGTCGGCGGCATAGATGCCGAGACCGCACAGCACGATGGCGGACAACATGGCAAAGGACAGAAGCGCTGCTTTCACGGAGGTCATCTCTTGTTGAGCTTTCTGCATCTGTGCACCAGGCGGTTACCAATGCGTTGAAACGGAGAATTCGCTTCAAAGTTTCGACGATTTTGCGCTTCTAGGCATGTTCTGTATCAACGGTGTGTCGCGCGGGTCACACAAAAGGTTCATAGCCGTTGCACAGAAGATGCAGAGCGCGCGCCTTCTAGGATGGCGGGCGGACACAAGCCAAGAATGAAACCGTTTTCCCCAGGCGGTTTCACCGCCGCGTGCCAATTATGTCACGCTGGAGGGTACGGAGAGACCAACGCTCAGATGGTCGCTACCCAGGCCCGGGCAATGGCGAGGCCAGCGGCATCCGCATCGGGCCCGTTGCGGGCCATTTCGCCATCGAGCTTGCCGGCCCAGTCGGGATGGCGCGCAGCGATGGTCGGGGCAAAGGACGCGCTCCAGTCCTTGACCATCGGCCGGTCGGCCTCGAAGTGAAACTGGAAACCGTACACGGCGCGGCCGACGCGAAACGCCTGGTTCTCGGCGACATCGTTGCCGGCAAGCCGCACGGCGTTTTCGGGCAACACGAAGGTGTCGTCGTGCCATTGGAAGATCGGGAACTTTGCCGGCAGAGCGCCCAGCACCGGATCGGCCTTGGCGTCAGGCGTCAGCGACACGCCGTGCCAACCGAACTCATTGGCGCCGCCGATACGGTTCTCGCCACCAAAGGCACGAGCGACGAGCTGGCTGCCCAGGCAGATGCCGAGCACGGCCCGATCCTTGTCGGCAAAGTCGCGGGTCAGTTCGAGCAGTGCCGGGAAATAGGGGTACTCATCGTCGGCCAGTGCATTCTGGCCCCCGCCGAGCACCACCATGGCATCATGCCCGGCCGCGTCATCCGGCAGGGGATCGCCTTTGTAAGGGAGACGCAGGTCGAGATCGGCGCCCGCTTCCGCAAGTGCTGCGCCGACCTGGCCGAGGCCGGTATTGTCGTAATTCTGGACCACCAGCACCCGCATCGCAAAACCCTGCTGACATGAAAAAGCTGCGACGAGCGATATCATGCCGCTCGCATTGCAGCCAAGATGCGTGTCCGGAGAGAAAACTATGCCACTGCAGAACCGGGTCGATCCGTTCGGTATCATCCACGCGGTGCCCGATCGCGGCATGTTCACCGGCAATCGCGGCATCATCCACGACCCCGAGACGAAGACGCTCAAGAAAAAGCGCTGGGCGCTTCAAGCCTGGATCGTCTGCGTCTGCCAATTCCGAAATGTGCGGCGCGAACCGATGGGCCGCAACCGGAAGGGCGGTAAAGCGGGCTGGACCGAGCTGTTCTTCCTCGACGAGGTGACCGCACTGGCGGCCGGGCATCGCCCCTGCTTCTTTTGCCAGCGCGAACGGGCCAGGGATTTCGTCGGCCGCTTCGGCGAAGCCTTCGGCATCGCCGAACCGCGCGCGCCGATGGTCGACAAGCGGCTGCACAAGGAGCGGCTGGCGTCAGGCGGCAAGCCGCCGGTGATTGCGGTTGAAGACCTTGCCGGCCTGCCGGACGGCGTCGTGGTTGCGGATGGCGGCACTGTTTATGCCCTGCGTAGCGGCAAGGCACTGCGCTGGTCCTTTGCGGGATATGAGCACCCCAACGATTTCGACATGCTCAAAAGCAAGACACTCTCGCTACTGACGCCGGCCACGACGCTCTGCGTGCTGCGGCACGGCTTTCGGCCGGTGTGGCATCCGACCGCCGAGGCTTGACGCCGGCGGCCGGCTCGCTCATTCCTCGGCGATGCGCGCCAATTACAAAATGCAACGTCTGTTCGTGACCGACGATCTCGCGCCGGACATCGAATTCGAGGCCGGCCAACAGCAGAGCCACTATCTCCTGCATGTGCTGCGGCTTGGCGAAGGCGCCGAAATCCTGGTGTTCAATGGCCGCGACGGCGAGTGGTCGGCGGCCATATCGGCGAAGACGAAAAGGGCGGTGCGGCTGAAGGTGTCGGCGCTGCAGCGGCCGCAGCCGCCTCTGCCCGATCTCGTCTACTGCTTTGCGCCGCTGAAGCAGGGCCGGCTCGATTATCTCGTGCAGAAGGCGGTCGAGATGGGCGCCGGCATCCTGCAGCCGGTCATTACCCAGCACACGCAAGTGGCCAAGCCGTCGATCGATCGCCTGCGCGCCAATGTCGTCGAAGCCGCCGAGCAATGCGGCATCCTGGCGGTGCCTCAGGTGCGCGAAGCCGAAAAATTCGACCGCCTGTTGACCGGCTGGGACACAGAGCGACGGCTGATCTTCTGCGACGAGGATGCTTCGACCAACAATCCGCTGGCCGCGCTGCAGGCGGTCAAGGACAAGAAACTTGGGCTGCTGGTCGGGCCGGAGGGTGGCTTTTCCGACGATGAGCGTAAGATGCTGCGCGCCCTGCCCTTCGTCACCGCCATTCCGCTCGGCCCGCGTATCCTGCGCGCCGATACGGCGGCGGTGGCCGCGCTCGCGGTGATGCAGGCAACGGTCGGAGACTGGTGAGACGTCATCCCTTGCAAGGGACGGAGAGCGGAGTAACGTTCAATTCCTGTTGACCTCTGGCTCAGGATTTTTCGCTTGATCGTATGCTGACATTTCGTCCATTTAGCGCCGGCGATCGTCCGATCGTCCTACAGCGCCCGCCTCCTTTCGGACGTGCAAAGGACACTGTAGCATTCCATTGGGGCACATGATCCCGGCGAAAGTCGAAAGCCGATTTTCGGGGCCATGTGCAGAGGGTTCATAAATGGCGCGCGATACGACCGATTTCCGCCCGATCGAAGGTGTCGACGAACTCGTCGAGCACCTGGCCGAAGGCAACAAGCCGCGCGACAAATGGCGCATCGGCACCGAGCACGAGAAATTCCCCTTCTATGTCGACGGCAATGCACCGGTCCCCTATGGCGGCGAGCGCGGCATCCGCGCCATCCTCGAAGGCATGCAGGAAAAGCTCGGCTGGGATCCGATCGTCGATGACGGCCGCATCATCGGCCTGGTCGAACCGACCGGCCAGGGTGCGATTTCGCTGGAACCCGGCGGCCAGTTCGAGCTTTCCGGCGCACCGCTGGAGACGATCCACCAGACCTGCCGCGAGGGCAATGCCCATCTGGCGCAGGTGCGCGAGATCGCCGAACCGATGGGCATCCGCTTCCTCGGCCTCGGCGGCAGCCCGAAATGGTCGCTTGCCGAGACGCCGAAAATGCCGAAATCGCGCTACGAGATCATGACGCGCTACATGCCCAAGGTCGGCACCAAGGGCCTCGACATGATGTACCGCACCTGCACGATCCAGGTGAATCTCGACTTCGAGAGCGAGGCCGACATGCGCCGCAAGATGCAGGTGTCGTTGAAGCTGCAGCCGCTGTCGACGGCCTTGTTCGCCAATTCGCCTTTCACCGAAAGCCACCCGAACGGCTTGCAGAGCTGGCGCGGCGACATATGGCGTGACACCGACAACCAGCGCTCGGGCCTGCTCGAATTCTGCTTCTCGCCCGATTTCGGTTTCGCCGACTATGTCGAATGGGCGCTCGACGTACCGATGTATTTCGTCATCCGCGACGAGCGCTATCACGACATGACCCACATCACCTTCCGCCAGTTCATGGCCGGGGCCGCGCGCAATGAAGTGCCGGACGGGCTGCCGACAATGGGCGACTGGGCGAACCATCTGTCAACGCTGTTCCCGGATGTGCGGCTGAAGCGCTTCCTCGAGATGCGCGGCGCCGATGGCGGGCCATGGCGGCGCATCTGCGCGCTGCCGGCCTTCTGGGTCGGATTGCTTTATGATGAGGCCGCACTCGATGCCGCCGAGGCGCTGACCTCGAGCTGGACGTATGAAGAAACGCTGGCGATGCGCAATGCCGTGCCGGAACAAGGCATCTCCGCACCGTTCCGCAACACCACGCTGCGCGAGATCGCGCGTGACGTGATGGTCATTTCCCGCATGGGACTGAAGAACCGTGGCAAGAAGAACCGCGACGGCTACGACGAGACCTCCTTCCTCAACACGTTGGACGAAGTGGTGGCGCGGGGCACCACCAGCGCCGAGGAGATGCTGTCGGCCTACCACACGCGCTGGGGCGGCTCGATCGAGCCGGTTTTCATGGAATACGCCTATTAACCCTCGGATTTGGCAAAGCTGACCGGCCGGCAAAAGTCGCTTCAATCGGAAGTGGAAACAAACTAGGCTTCTTCGGCGAGGATTTCCGGAGGAGACGCCGATGCCCACCTTGTTCGACATGCTGACGCAGGCCCAGAACGGCAACGGCATGCAGGCCCTTGCCCAGCAATACGGGCTTTCAATGCAGCAGACGCAAGCCGCGGTCGCTGCATTGCTGCCGGCCTTTTCGCAGGGGCTGCAACGCAACACCGCCGACCCCTATGGGCTCGGCGCCTTCATGACGGCGATGGCCAGCGGCCAGCACGCCAAGTATTTCGAGGACGCAACCCGGGCCTTCTCGCCGCAAGGCGTCGATGAGGGCAACGGCATTCTCGGGCACCTGTTCGGTTCGAAGGATCTGTCTCGCGCCGTGGCCAGCCAGGCGGCGCAAGCCAGCGGCGTCAATCAGCAGATCCTGCAGCAGATGCTGCCGGCGATCGCCTCGATGGTCATGGGCGGGCTGTTCAAGCAGACGGCAAACCAGATGCAGGCCGCCGGTGGTTTTGGCGGCGGCGGCAACAATCCGCTCGGCGAGATCATCGAGCAGATGATGCGGCAAGGCGGCGGCATGCAGGCCCCGGCGCCGCAGCCGCGCCAGGCGCCGCCGCCCCAGAACCCGATGGACAACCCGCTCGGCAAGGTGTTGCAGGACATGTTCGGCGGCGGCGCGGCGCAGCCACAGCCGCAAAGCCAGACGCAGCCGGCACCCAATCCCTACGGCGACAATCCGCTCGGCAAGGTGCTGCAGGACATGTTCGGCGGTGGCGCGCCTCAGCCGCAGCCGCAGGGGCGGGCGCAGCCGCAGCCCCAGCAGACGCAAAGCCCCTACGGAGACAATCCGCTGGGGAAAATCTTCGAGGAGATGCTGCGGCAAGGTGGCGGTGGCTTAGGCGGCATCCCCGGCGGACAGCCGGCGCCGCAACAGCCTCAAGCGCCCCCGCAACGTCAGGCACCGCAGCCACAGGCCAATCCGAGCGGCCGTCCGAAAAACCCGTTCGACGACCTGTTCGGCAAGATGTTCGAAACCGGCGCCCAGCAGCGTGACGACTACCAGAAGGGCGTGGAGACGATCTTCGACCAGTTTAAGCGGGACATGGACCGGCGGTAGGCGGTCTTCGCTGAGGTAGAAAGAGAAAAGCCCGGTCCTGGGAGGACCGGGCAGAGTGCAGGCGGGCCGGGGGGATCCGGCAGGGAGTGGGAGCCTGCATACTCGTCAGTCGCGTCGAACCCTGAAAAGGTTCACGGCAACCTAAACAACAAGCAACCGATCAGGCCACCTTGCGAGCGAAATCCTCGATCGTTTCGATGCGATCACTGGCGATCTCGCGCAGCATCGCCGTCGGGTCGCGGCCAAACGGCACGTCGATGGCGACATGCAGGTCGGCGCGCGTCAGGCCGATATCGGCGAGTTCGGCGTCCGACATCTCGCCAAGGCGATAGAAGGCGCGGCGGTTTTTCCAGGCGCGGTAGATGTTGGAGACGGTGTTGGCCACGCGCGTCGCAACGGCCGGACGCGAGGTGATGCGCGAGGTCTCGGTGGCGAAATCAAACGTGGTCATTGTCGGTCTCCTTCAGACTCGAACGGGCGAGACCAAGCAATCGGCGCTGGCGTCAGCGGCCGTTCCGGTCCCAATTCACATGCCTTCATGTGGACAATGCCAATTTGCCATCGGCCGATTGATTAATCCAACGAATGTTTCTAATCTTTAACATCAACACCAGTGATGGATCATATCGATGAAATCGCCGCTCGATCTCGATCAATTGCAGACCTTCATCTCGATCGCCGATACCGGCAGCTTCACGCGGGCAGCCGAAGAGGTGCACCGGACCCAGTCGGCGGTGTCGATGCAGATGCGCCGGCTGGAGGAGCGGATCGGCAAACCGCTGTTCGAAAAGGACGGGCGCACCAACAGGCTGACCGAGGAAGGCGACAAGCTGCTCTCCTATGCGCGGCGGCTGCTCTATCTCAACCGCGAGACCCTGGCGGCCTTCGACGACCGGCGGCTCGAAGGCACGATCCGCATCGGCACGCCCGACGACTACGCCGACCGTTTCCTGCCGGAGATCATGGCGCGGTTCACGCGCTCCAATCCGCGCGTCGAACTGACCGTCATCTGCGAGCCGACGCCGGGTCTGGTCGAGCATATCAAGCGCGGCAATCTCGACCTCGCGCTGGTGACGCACAACGACGTACGAGGCCAATCGGAGGTGGTGCGGCGTGAACCGCTGCTGTGGGTCACCTCGGCCAATCATGCCACGCATGAGCAGGAAACGCTGCCGATGGCCTTCGGCCGGCCGAACTGCATCTGGCGGCGCGCCGCGGTCGATGTGCTCGACCAGCAGAACCGCGACTATCGCATCCTGTTCACCAGTTTCTCGGCCACCGTCATCACCGCAGCGGTGCTTTCCGGGCTGGCAATCTCGGTGCTGCCGGAATGCGCGCTCAGGCCCGGCATGCGGGTGCTGGGCGAAGCCGACGGCTTCGGCGCCCTGCCCGATTGCCGCATCGGCATCATGCGCGGCCAGACGTCGCGGCCGGAGATCGTCGATGCGCTCGCCCGCCATATTTCGGAAAGCCTGGACAATATCTCCGTGCCGGTCGGCGAAGACCCCGGAACGTTCGATTTCGCAGCGCTCGCCTTCACCAAGCTGCGGCGAACCAAGCCGAACCAGATCCTGCCCGGCTGGTAGGCAGGGCCAGGTGTGCGGGTTATGAACGGCTGGCCCGACGCAACCGCCTTGACGCGGGCGCCCAACCGTTCCCCAATCGACGGATGAGCGAAGCAGCATCCGAATCACGCACCAACGCCGCCGAATATACGGTGAGCGAGATTTCCGGCGCGCTGAAGCGCACGGTCGAGGACGTTTTCGGCAATGTGCGGGTGCGTGGCGAGATATCAGGCTATCGCGGGCCGCATTCCTCAGGTCATGCCTATTTCGCGCTGAAGGACGACCGCGCGCGGCTCGACGCCGTGGTGTGGAAAGGCACGATGAGCCGGCTGAAGTTCCGTCCCGAAGAGGGCATGGAGGTGATCGCCACCGGCAAGCTCACCACCTATCCCGGCAAATCCAACTACCAGATCGTCATCGACAATCTGGAGCCTGCCGGCGCCGGCGCCCTGATGGCGCTGCTGGAAGAGCGCAAGCGGCGGCTACAGGCCGAGGGTCTGTTCGACACCGGCCGCAAGCGACTGCTGCCGTTCATGCCGCGCGTCATCGGCGTCGTCACCTCGCCGACAGGGTCCGTCATCCGAGACATCATCCACCGCATCAAGGACCGCTTTCCGCTGCACATCCTGGTTTGGCCGGTGCGTGTTCAGGGCGAGACGTCAGGCGCGGAAGTGACTGCCGCGGTCAACGGCTTCAACGCGCTGGCATGGGATGGCGCCATCCAGCGGCCCGATCTGTTGATCGTGGCGCGTGGCGGCGGCAGCCTCGAAGACCTCTGGGGGTTCAACGACGAGGCGCTCGCCCGCGCGGTTGCCGCTTCCGGCATTCCGGTGATCTCGGCTGTCGGCCACGAGACCGACTGGACGCTGATCGACCTCGTTGCCGACGTGCGGGCGCCGACACCGACAGGCGCGGCCGAAATCGCTGTGCCGGTGAAGGCCGACCTCGAAGCAACGCTTGCCAGCCTCGGTGCGCGGCTGAAAGCGGCGGTGCTGCGCAATTTCGAGCGCAAGCGGCAGGCCGCCCGTGCCGCCGCCCGGGCTCTGCCCTCGCCCGATCAATTGCTGGCGCTGCCGCGCCGGCGCCTCGATGAGGCGACATCCAGGCTGGGCCGGGGCCTGTTCGTCTCCACCGAACGCAAGCGTGCAAGGTTTTTTGCCGTGAAACTGACACCGGCAATGCTGTCGCAGCGCATTGCAGAGGCCCGGCGCACCAACGAACGCAATCTTTTGCGAGCACAAGGGGCACTGCGTGCGACGGCAAGAGCCCGGCGTGCGGAGCTTAACCGGGCGGCGGATCAATTGCCAAAATGTGCAAGGGCATCGCTGCAGCGGCACAAGCAGCAACTGGCCATGCTGCAAGGCCGCATCACGATCGAGCCGACGGCACGGCGGCAACGCGTGCAGAGGGATTTGCTGACAGCTTTGACAAGACGCGGCACGCAAGCAGTGGTGCTCAGGCTGGAGCGCCTGCGCGGCCGCGTCGTCCAGGCCGACAGGTTGATGGCGTCGCTGTCGCACAAGGCCGTCCTGGCCCGCGGCTTTGCGCTGGTGAGGGATGCGGACGGCGCCGTCGTCAAGCAGGCTGCCGACGTGGCGTCGGGAATGGCGCTTTCGCTCGAGTTCGCCGACGGGACCGCCGATGCGGTGGCAATCAGCGGCACGGCAAAACCGAAAGCCGTGGCCAAGCCGGCGGCCAAGGCCAAAGAGCCTGGCAATCAGGGATCCCTATTCTGACACCATGACCGACAATCCGCATCATCTGGCAACGCCCTCAGGCAAACCGCGCGCGCGAAATTTCGGCATCGGCTTCGACGGACGGCCTGGACCGTTCAACGCGATCACCGATGTGCCCGGCGTCGCGGTCGGCTATGCGACGCTGATCTCGGGCGATGGCACGCTTGTCGTCGGCGAGGGACCGGTTCGCACCGGCGTGACCGCGATCCTGCCCAGGCCGCTTGCCGACCTCGCCAACCCGGTCTTCGCCGGGATCTTCAGCCAGAACGGAAACGGCGAACTGACCGGCTCGCACATCGTCGAGGAAACCGGCGCTTTCAACTTCCCGATCACCATCACCAACACGCATTCCTGCGGTGTTTCCCGCGACGGCACGCTGCGCTGGATGCAAAGCGTGCTGCCGGCGGCGCTTGACAGCGGCTGGGGACTGCCGGTGGCGGCGGAGACCTATGACGGCTTCCTCAACGACATCAACGGCCACCATTTGACGTCGGAGCATGTTGCACAGGTCCTCGACGGTGCCGCCGGCGGACCGATCGAGGAAGGCAGCGTCGGCGGCGGCACCGGCATGATCACCTTCGGCTTCAAGGCCGGCTCCGGCACGGCATCGCGCATCGTCGAATGGCACGGCCGTGCCTATACGGTCGGCGCCTTCGTGCAGTCCAATTTTGGCAAACGGCGCAATATTGCCATTCGCGGCCTGCGCGCCGGGCCGCAACTCGTCGAACCGGCTGTCCGCGAAGGCACACCGCGCGCCGAAAAGGGTTCGATCATCGCCGTCATCGCCACCGACGCACCGTTCCTGCCGCATCAGATGAAGCGGCTGGCCCGACGGGTGCCGCTTGGCGTCGCCATGACCGGAGGCTTCGGGTATCACAGTTCAGGCGACATTTTCATCGCCTTCTCGACCGCCAATGCGAGCGCCGCGCGGGCGCCATCCGGCCGCATCGCCAGTGCCGATTTTATTCCCGATACCGACATCGATCCGTTTTTCGATGCGGTGATCCAGACCGTGGAGGAAGCAATCCTCAACGCGCTGGTTGCCAATGACGATATGACCGGACGCGACGGGAATTTCGTGCCGGCGCTGCCGAAGACGTGGCTGAAGGAGACCTTTGGCTGAAGACAAAAACGCGGGCCAGAAGCCCGCGCTGCAACAATGTCGCCGCTATGCGATCATTCGGCGGCTTTGATCATTCCGCGGCTTTTCTGGGGGCCTGCTGGCTTTCTTCGGCCTCGGCCGCTTCCTCAAGCCGGGATGCGATAAGTTCCTGGATATCGCCGACTTCTTCCTGGATATCCTCCAGCGGAATGCCGACCTCGGCCGCCTCGGCGGCGCACTCCTTGGCCAAGGTTTCGGCCTGCTTGTCGATCCTTGCCTGGGAGGATTGGCAATGGACCTTTTCGCCGATCCATCCCCGCAAGAATTCGATGGCGTGTTCGCTCATACTGCTGTTCCCTGGCGGCAAAGCCGGTTGGTAATCATAAACGTCGACATCCCGCAAAGGATGCATGTCCCCATTCCAGCCGAGTCGCGGTCAGCCGGCAAGCCAATGCCGTCCAAGGTCCACAGAGCCATAGGAAATCGAGGGGTCAAGGGCATTTTCTGATTCTGGAGGGGTCGGTACCGTTGGCTGGGTCACACCCAGCGCTGCGCCACTGTTTCTATTTGCTTTTTTCCGGTTTCCGAGCCGATTTCCGTCACAATAGATGGCGCAAAACACTACACATTCACAGTTGCTTCGAGGTGCTGCCCTCGGGCGCGCGGGTCGAAGCCGCCGCTATATAGTGACATCCTCCTGCAATGTCGACTCCGCCCGCTATCCTGCTTCTTTCCGCCGCGCCGAAGGGCTCCGCGACGGACGCAGAACAAGTGACGATGGACCCGAACCGGGTGGAGCAGGCCCCGGCGGAGCCGCTCAGACGTGCACAGCCACCACCGCCGCGCAGTCGCCGGCCTTAACCAGCCCGGGGAAATGCCGCGCCGCAAGCATGCCCGACATTTTTGCCCGGATCTCCTGCGGAGCGACGCCGGTGCGGCCGGTGGAATGAATGCGCGCCAGCACCGAGCCTTCTTTGACGGGCTCACCGAGATCGACCATGGTTTCGATCATGCCGTCGTCTTCGGCGAACGAGAAACAATCGCCCGACGGCATGTCGAGCCACTGGGTTCGAGTCTTCTCGACCGCACCATCTACAATGCCGGCATGACGCAGCACGTTGAGAATGCCGCGCCTCGCGATCCGCACGGTTTGCGCGCGCGACGTGCCGCCGCCGCCAAGTTCGGTGCTGACGAAGACCTTGCCCATCTCCTCGGCTGCCGTGTCGTACATGCCAACGGCGTCGATCTCGATCATGCGCATCGAGAACGGAGCGGCAAAGGCCGCGACCGCGTCAAAGGCTTTCTGTTCCAGCGCCTTGTCGGGCAAAGTGTGCGCCGCGCAGAACGGCACGAAGTCCAGCGTCTTGCCGCCGGAGTGGAAGTCGAACACGATGTCGGCGCGAGGCAGCAGCTCACGTTGAAAGTAATCGGCGATCTTTTCGGTCACCGTTCCGTCCGGCCGGCCGGGAAAGCTGCGGTTCATGTTGCCCTTGTCGATCGGCGAGGTGCGCGTGCCGGCGCGGAAGGCCGGATAGTTCATTGCCGGCACGATGATCACCGTGCCGCTGACTTGCCTGGGATCGAGGGTCCTGGCGAGATCGTAGAGGGCCAGCGGCCCCTCATATTCGTCGCCATGGTTGGCGCCGGACAGCAGAGCTGCCGGTCCGTTGCCGTTGCGGATGACGCAGATCGGTATCATCACCGAGCCCCACGCGGAATCGTCGCGGCTGTAGGGCAAGCGCAGGAAGCCGTGCTGGACGCCGTCGCGGTCGAAATCGACGGTCGGCGCGACCGGTGATGAGCGTAGATTCGACATCGGTCTCAATCCTTCACCACCAGCTTACGCGGCACATTGGCCAGGCACTCCACACCGGTTTCGGTGATCAGGATGGACTCGGTGATCTCCAGTCCCATCGTTTCCAGCCACAGGCCGGTCATGAAATGGAACGTCATGCCGGGCTTGAGTTCGGTGCGGTCGCCGGGACGCAAGCTCATCGTGCGCTCGCCCCAGTCCGGCGGATAGGACAGTCCGATCGAATAGCCGGTGCGGTTGTCCTTGACGATGCCATACTTCTTCAGCACGGCGAAGAAGGCGTTGGCGATGTCCTCACAGGCGTTGCCGGGTTTGGCCGCGGCCAGCCCCGCTTCCATACCTTCCAGCGTCGCCTTCTCGGCATCGAGGAATTCCTGCGTCGGCTTGCCTAGGAAGACGGTGCGCGACAGCGGGCAGTGATAGCGGTTGTAGCAGCCGGCGATCTCGAAGAAGGTGCCCTCGGCCCGCTTCATCGGTCTGTCGTCCCAGGTCAGATGCGGCGCCGAGGCATCGGCACCCGACGGCAGCAGCGGCACGATCGCCGGATAGTCGCCGCCGATGCCATCGACGCCGCGCGTGCCGGCATCATAGATTTCGGCAACGAGATCGCATTTGCGCATGCCGACCTCGATCTTGTCGAAGATGCGCTGGTGCATCGCCTCGACGATGCGAGCCGCCTTGCGCATATAGTCGATCTCGGTCGGGCTCTTGATCGCGCGCTGCCAGTTGACCAGCGCGGTGGCATCGACAAAGCGGGCATTGGGCAAATGCTTCTGCAGCGATGCGAAGGCGGCGGCCGAGAACCAGTAATTGTCCATCTCAACGCCGACTGTCAGCTTGCCCCAGCCGCGATCCGCAAGCACGCTGGCCAAAAAATCCATCGGGTGGCGCTCGGTCGACTGCACATAGTGATCGGCATAGCCGACGATGTTATCATGCGCGAGATAGGCAGTGCGCTTGGCACCGTTGGCGTCCTGGCCACGGCCGTACCAGACCGGCTCGCCCGATGGCGGCACGATAACCGCCTGATGCACGTAGAACGACCAGCCGTCATAGCCGGTCAGCCAGGCCATATTGGACGGGTCGCTGATAACAAGAAGATCGACGCCCTTCACCTCCATGGCTTTGCGTGTCTTGGCGAGGCGATCCGCATATTCGCCGCGCGAGAATCTCAGGTTCGGTTGCATTGTTCTTGGTCCTCGTTTGTTGGGCCTTGAGCCTGTTTCAACTTCGTTGAAACCGGCCCGTCATTCTTTTTTGAGCGTGATCTTTTCGGAAAACCGGTTCCCACGTTTCCGGATCACGCCTTGGCCAGCATCAGCTTTCGAAAATGGCCCCGGAACCGGCCACCCGCGCCCGATCGCGGGCGAACGTAGCTATCGCCGTATCCTGAACGCCGGTGCCGGTCAGATCGGCGATGGTGATGTCGCTGGCCGAGCGCCGACCATGCCGTTTACCGGCGATGATCTGGCCAAGTTCGGTCACCTCTTCCTCAGCGGCCATCACGCCCGCCGCGATGGCGTGATGCAGCTCACCCAGCCGCCGCGTCTGACGGGCGCTGTCGGCGACATAGAGGTCGGCCATGCGCAGGATTGCCGGCGCGATCTCGTTCTTGTGCTCGGCGTCGGAGCCCATCGCCGTGATGTGCTGGCCGGCGGAAACGAAACCCGCCTTGATCAGCGGCTCGGTCGAAGGCGTGGTGGTGACGATGATGTCGGCGCCGACAACTGCGTTTGCC
>NZ_RZQT01000004.1:0-466 GCF_003998485.1 Mesorhizobium sp. M7A.F.Ca.CA.001.04.2.1 | reverse complement strand
TCGGGCTCGGCATGCACGAGAATGCCGAGCTTTTCGCGCAGGGCTCCGGCGGTTGCCTCGGCCTTTGCCGCATCGCGCGCCCAGATGCGCGCCTCGGCAATCGGCCGCACCAGCATAAGGGCTTCCAATTGCAACCCGGCCTGGACGCCGGCGCCGAAGATCGCGGCAACTGACGAGTCCTGCCGCGACAGATGTTTGGAGGCGACGGCGCCGGCAGCAGCGGTTCGGATATCCGTGAGATAGCCGTTGTCGAGCAGCAGTGCTTCGACCAGGCCGGTTTTGGACGACAGCAGCACCATCATGCCGTTGACGCTGGGCAGGCCGAGCTTCGGATTGTCGAAGAAGCCGGGGCTGATCTTGATGGCGAAACCGTCGATATCAGGCACGTAGGCGGTCTTCACGTCGACCTCGCCGCGATGCTCGGGAATGTCGAGCCGCAGGATCGGCGGCATCGCCACCGGCAGGG
>NZ_RZQT01000049.1:0-43194 GCF_003998485.1 Mesorhizobium sp. M7A.F.Ca.CA.001.04.2.1 | reverse complement strand
CGCATTTCGTCAATCCGAAGGAGATCGACGGCGATGTCGTGCCCTACCTCGTCAACATGACCAAGCGTGGCGCCGACCAGATCGGCGGCGCCGACTACACATTCGACTGCACGGGCAGCACCAAGGTGATGCGTCAGGCGCTCGAAGCCTCGCATCGCGGCTGGGGCAAGTCGGTGGTCATCGGCGTGGCCGGCGCCGGCCAGGAGATCTCGACGCGGCCGTTCCAGCTGGTCACCGGCCGCACCTGGATGGGCACCGCCTTCGGCGGCGCGCGCGGCCGCACCGATGTGCCGAAGATCGTCGACTGGTACATGGACGGCAAGATCCAGATCGACCCTATGATCACCCACACGCTCAAGCTCGAGGACATCAACAAGGGTTTCGATCTCATGCATGAGGGCAAATCGATCAGAAGCGTCGTGGTTTACTGAGGAACATCACAGGCCGCGGTCCAACCGGCGCGCGGCCTCCGTGGTTCACAATGGGAGGAGAAAAGAAACATGAGCGAACTCCCCGCCATTCTCGTCGATGCAGATGCCTGCCCGGTCAAGGCCGAGGTCGAAAAAGTGGCCGACCGGCATGGCGTCCTTGTCACCTACGTCTCCAATGGCGGCCTGCGGCCGTCGCGCGATCCGATGGTCCGCAATGTCGTGGTCTCCAAGGGCGCTGATGCCGCCGACGACTGGATCGTCGACAATGCACGCACCAACGACATTGTGATCACCGCCGACATTCCGCTGGCCGCCCGCGCGGTTGCACTCGGCGCCCATGTGCTTGGGCCAACCGGACGTCCCTTCACGCCGGAAACGATCGGCATGGCGGTGGCGATGCGCGACCTGAAGCAGCATCTGCGCGAGACCGGCGAAAGCAAGGGCTACAATGCCAGCTTCGCGCCGCAAGACCGGTCGCGGTTTCTGGGCGAACTCGATCGCATCTTGCGGCGTGCCATGAAATCGGCCACACCGGATTAGCGCTACCCAGGGCTGGAACCACCATGGCCGCCGAAGCTCCGATAGACAAACCCATGCAGCGCCACATGCTGTTTGCTGTGTCTGCCTGCTTCGGCGTCTTTGCGCTTCTGGTGGCGTTGCTGCTGCACGCTCCGCTTGCCTATTCGATCGGCGCCAACGCGTTCTTTGCCGCCTATGTCATTCTCGTCGTCGCCCAGATGCCGAAGTTCACCGGCAGGTATCTGAGCAAGAATGCGCGCGCCACCGACCAGCCGGTGCTGGTCATCTTCGCCGTGACGCTTGTCGTCGTCGGCGTTGCCGTTGTCGCATTGTTCCTGCTGATCAATCAGAAGGACAGAAGCCATCCCATCGAGCTCTTCTTCGCGCTGCTGTCGATCCCGCTCGGCTGGTTCACCATCCATGCCATGGCAGCGCTCCATTATGCTCATGTCTACTGGATGGATGGCGATGCGATGGATGCCGAGACCAGGAAGAAAATCCCGGTCGGCGGACTGCTGTTTCCGGGCGACAAACGGCCGGAGGGTTGGGACTTCCTCTATTTCTCGACGGTGATCGGCATGACGGCGCAGACCGCCGACACCAACATCTCGACGACGCATATGCGTCGTGTCGTGCTTGTCCACTCGATCCTGTCGTTTTTCTTCAACACGGTCATCGTCGCCGCTGCCGTCAATCTCGCCGTCAGCCTGGGCGGTCCGTAATAAATCCGTGATCGGATGAAACATCGGTTTGGATCGCGACGTATCAGGAGGACAATGAGCGCGCAGGCCATGCCGCGAGGCCGGGAGACGAAACACGATGGAATCCGTTGCCAGAAGCCAATCCGCCGCCGATCCAGGCGCTTCGGCGTCGAACGACAAAACGCTGATTTACCGGCAGTCGCGCTGGACGCGGCTGACGCATTGGCTGTGGGCGATCTCGCTGTTCTTCATGCTGTTGTCCGGCCTGCAGATCTTCAATGCCCGTCCGCAGCTCTATATTGGCAAGCAATCGGGCTTCGATTACAACAACACCATCTTCGCCATCGGCGCCGAGAACTCCGATGCGGGTCCGCGCGGCTACACGGAGATCTTCGGCAAGCGCTTCGACACCACTGGGGTGCTCGGCTGGTCGGGTCCGGCCGGCCAGGAGACGTCCCGCGCCTTCCCGTCCTGGGCGACCATCCCGTCCTACTATGATCTCGGCACTGCGCGCGTCATCCATTTCTTCTTTGCCTGGATACTCACCACGACGTTGATCGTCTGGTTTGTCGCCAGCACCGTGAACGGCCATTTGCGGCGCGATCTCGCGCCACGCCTCGACGATTTGAAGCGGTTGCCGCAAGACATCGTCGACCACGCCAAGCTCAAATTCCATCACACGCGCGAATACAACACGCTGCAGAAGATGGCCTATGGCGGGGTTCTGTTCGTGCTGCTGCCGCTGATGATCATCACCGGTCTGGCGATGTCGCCAAGCATGAACTCGGTGCTGCCTTTCCTCAACGATCTGCTCGGTGGCCGGCAGACGGCACGCACCATCCATTTCACCGTGATGGTGCTGCTGGTCGCCTTCTTCGTCGTCCATATCCTGATGATCCTGGCCGCCGGCCCGATCAACGAGCTGCGCTCGATCATCACCGGCTGGTACCGCACCGATCCTCCCGCACAGGACGACAATACAGCCGAGAGGAGTGCCTGACATGGCGAAGTTTGAGATCAGCCGCCGCAAATTCCTGACCGCTGCCGGCCTTGGCGCTTCCGGTATCATGCTGTCGGGCTGCGACGCCTTCGACAGCCAGCTAAGCGTCGGCAGCGGCCTGCGCAGTTTCCTCGAAAACGCCAATGGCCTGACCTACCGCGCACAGCGCCTGCTGGCCGGACGCGACGCGCTGGCGCCGGAATTCACCGAGGCCGATATCCGCCAGCCGCAGCGGCCGAATGGTGTCACCGCTCCCGATGACGACGTCTACAAGGGCCTGCTCGCCAACAATTTCGCCGACTGGCGTCTGGAAGTGACGGGTCTCGTCGAAAAGCCGCTGTCGCTCAGCCGCGAGCAGCTCCAGAACATGCCAAGCCGCACCCAGATCACCCGCCATGACTGCGTCGAAGGCTGGAGCTGCATAGCCAAATGGACCGGCACGCCGCTGTCGCTGGTGCTGGACCAGGCGGTGGTCAAACCGCAGGCGCGCTATGTCATGTTCCATTGCCTCGACACGATCGACCGCAGCCTGTCGGGCGACATCAAATATTACGGCACCATCGACCTCATCGATGCCCGTCACCCGCAGACGATCCTCGCCTACGGCCTGAACGGCAAGCCGCTGCCGGTCGAGAACGGCGCGCCGCTGCGGGTTCGCGTCGAGCGCCAGCTCGGCTACAAGATGCCGAAATATCTCTACAAGATCGAACTGGTCGACGGCTTTGCCGATGTCGGCGGTGGCAGGGGCGGCTATTGGGAAGACAATGGCTATGACTGGTACGGCGGGATCTGAGCTGCACACCGCAAATCCGGCGCTGAAGATGCTAGCCTAGCGAGCGGCGAAACAGCTCGCCTTTTCCGGCAATCTGCTCGCCAATGCCGCCAAGCCGCAGCATATGCCAGGCAAGTGCATGGTTGCTGGAGGTGACCGGTTTCCCCAACTCCTTCTCGACCTCCTCGATGATGCGGGCAACGCGCATGCTGGTGCAGGAAACGAACACCGCATCACAGTCGCTCGACGCACCGATTTCCAAGATGGCCTGCTTGACCGATGCCGGCGTGATGCGTGCAACGACATTGTCGTCCGCCTCGTTGAAGGAGCCCATGACCGGAATATCCATCCCCCGCGCCATCAGCGATGCCCGCAGCGAATGATTGATTTTCGCCAAGTAAGGGGTGAGCAGCGCGATCCTCGAGACCCCCAGGGCCTTCAGCGCGGCGCGTGCCGCGGTCACCGGATTGGTCACCTGCACACCAGGCAGCACCTCGTGAACGCGCTCGGCAACCTTATCCTCGCCGATGACCAGCGCTCCCGACGTGCAGGCAAAGCCGATCACATCGAACTTGACGTCGGGCAAGAGTCCCACCGTTGCCGGGATTACCGCCGACATTTTCATCAGGTTTTCCGGTGTGATCTCGACATCGCTGTAGAGCCGCGCCTCGTACAGCGCGATGTCGCGCGCGGGCAGCGCATAGCGGAATTCATCCTCGATGGTCTGGTCGGTCCGCAGCACGAGCAGGCCGAGATTGGCGCGCGTGCCGATACCGTCATCGGTCGTGAAGGGAATGTGTTCCTTGTCGAGGACAAGCGTGTCGTCGGCGCGCGTAACCGGGGCGTCCATGGTGCAGTGCCCTTCCTGATGTCCTCAATCAGAATTGTCGACAATAGAAACGGCGATATTGCCGAAACTGTCAAGGGCTCTGTGCAGATCCTGGGAACCGGTAAACGCCTGAATTTTGCGCTTGCGCGGATCGCTTGTCCGTCGCCGACCCATTCACCGTTGACAGGGATCGGCGTCTTCCTATTGAATTGTCGACAATAGGAACACAGCCCTTCGGGACAGCAATGCGCGTATTGATCTTGGGCGGCGGCGTGGTCGGGATCACCACCGCCTATCAGTTGCAAAAGGACGGCCACGCGGTCACTGTTCTCGAGCAGGCACCGCAGGTGGCCGAGGGCGCGAGCTGGGCAAATGCCGGCATGATCGCGCCCGGTCACTCCTTCGTCTGGTCATCGCCAGCCGCGCCAAAAATCCTGCTGAAGTCGCTGTTCCTGAAAGACCAGGCGCTTCGCTTCAAACTTTCCGCCGACCCGCATCTCTACAGCTGGTCGCTGCGCTTCCTCAGGGAATGCACGGCCGCCAAAGCGCGTCGCAATACCCTCCTCAAACATCGGCTTGCGGTCCATTCCCAATCGGTCCTGCAGGCGGTCGTCAGGGAGGAAGCGATCCAGTACGACAGGACCTCGGCCGGCATCCTTTACTTCCACCGCAGCCGTCAGGCGCTCGACAAGGGCGTCGCCAACATGCGCCTGCTGGAGGCCGACGGCCAGGAGATCCGCATTGTCGACGCACAGGAAATCATTGACCGCGAGCCGGCGCTGGCTTCGTCGCGCGGCAGCATTGCCGGCGGCATAATGTGTCCAACCGATGAAACCGGCGACGCCGCCAAGTTCACGCGCGCGCTGGCGGCCATCGTCGAAACGAGGGGCGGCAAGATCCTGACAAGCACGAGGATCGTCGGGATCGAACGCAGGAATGACGCGATCATCCGGGTCGTCACCGACAAGGGAGAATTTCTGGCCGACGCCTACGTTCTGTGTCTCGGCGCCGAAAGCCCGATCCTCGCCCGCAAGATCGGCCTTGGTCTGCCGATCTATCCGGTCAAGGGATATTCCCTGACCGTTCCCATCGTCGACCCGGCGCTGGCTCCAAAACTCCCCGTCATCGATGAGCACAATCTCGTTGCCATCACGCCGATGGGTGATCGCATCCGCGTCACCGCCACCGCGGAATTCGCGGGCTATGATCGCAGCCACAAGCCTTCGGATTTCGCCTTCATGAAGCGCATCACGCAGGACCTGTTCCCGCGCGGTATCGCCTATGATCGCGCCGAAATGCGGGCCTGCCTGAGACCCATGACGCCCGACAATCTGCCGATCCTCGGCCTGCGCAACATCAAAAACCTCTGGCTGAACACCGGCCACGGCCATATCGGCTGGACGATGGCGCATGGATCGGCCCGCATCGTCGCCGAACTGATCGCCGGCCGGGCTGCGCCGATCGCCCTCGACGGTATCCTTCCCACACAGGCGCGGTTCGCCGAACCAAGCGCCGCAAAGGCTTGACCGACGCCATGCTCCGACCCACCAGGCACAGCAACCAGGACGACGATGCGGCGTTGGCATCCAAGCCGATCAAGACCGGCCCGCGCGTCTATGAAGAGATCCGTCGCATGGCGATGGACTATCGCTTCAAGCCGAACGAGCGCATCAACGAAGTGGCGCTTGCCGCGAGGCTGAATGTCAGCCGCAGCCCGATCCGGGAGGCCCTCCAGCGGCTGGTCACGGAGGAACTCATCACCTTCCAGACCAATCGCGGCTTCTTTTGCCGCGGCTTCGATGTCGACGAGGTCGTCAATCTTTCCGACGTGCGGGCGGTGCTTGAGGAGCGCTCCGTCAGGCTGGCGATCCAGCGCGCGACCAATGAAGAGCTCGCCGCGCTCGTCGACTGGTGGACGCTCACCATGGCGCGCGCCGACTCGTTTTCCAGCGCCGAGCTGACCGCCAGGGACGAGGAGTTTCACATCCGCATCGCCAGGCTGTCAGGCAATCCCGAACTGGCGCGCATGCTCGAAGGCATCAACACGCGCATCCATTTCGTTCGCAAGATCGAAGTGGAGAAGCACCGGCGACTGTCGACGACCTACACCGAACACAGCGAAATCGCCCGAGCCATGGTAACCCGCGATGCCGACACGGCCGCAAGGCTCATGCATGACCACATCGACATCAGTGTCGCCGATGCCATGTCGACCGTCCGGGAAGGCCTGGCCCGGATATACGTCGACGTCGATCAGATCTGACCAGCATCCCGGATCCGATTAAGCAATCCCTGGCCGGTCAGGCAACCTTGTCGAGCAGCGGCCTGAGCGCCGGGTGAATTTCCGGCGAGGCGTGCTTGATCAGGGTCAGCAGCGCGCGTTCGTTCTCGTAAAGAGGCCTGTCGACGCCGATATGTTCGATCAGCCAGCCGGCTTCGCCGGCATCGATCGTCTCGGCACGGTGGGCCAGGGCCTCGGCCGCCCTGTTCTTGGCTTCCCATTCGGCTTCGATGTCGCCAGGAGATCGGTAGGCCTCCATGATGCCGGCAAGCCCGCCGGAGATCATGCGGCTGAAGAAGCCGCCGATTTCCGGATCGGCATGTTCGAGGAAGGCGTCATGGCGCAGCGCCACGTCGCGCGTCGGTGCTTCGTAGCCGGCCGAGCACATGACGAAATTGGCGATCGCCTTGACGAACAGCTCGTTCCAGGACGGATCGTTTTGTCCTTGAGCAGTCCGCTCGTTGATCTTGAGCAGCACCTCGGCCTCGGCGCGCGTGATGGCGATGTTGCCGTCGCCGCCATGGGCATGGAGTATCCGGCGCAAAAGCTCGACCTCCGCCTGCGCGACGAGGCCCGGAGCCAGCGCGCCGCCGAGCATCAGCGGCCCCTTGCCGTCAATGACGGCATGCGCCACCTGCTCCAGCGCATACACACAAAGCTGGGCCGGCGACGATTTCGCCTGTTCCAGCACATGCACCAGCAATTCGAGTTCGGTCCGGCTGTCGACCATGCCGTCGCGCGAGATCGTGCGGATCAGCCAGTCGGCATTGTCCTGCGAGATATAGCCCGATGGCTTTTCCTGGTGGACGATATAGTCGGTGACCGCCTCAATGAAGAAGGGCGGCCATTCCTGGCATTTGTCCTTCGCCGTGGCATCGAGCGCGAACAGCGCCTCGGCCTCGCCACGCGTCACGACGCCGTCGCCGAACACTTCATGGCGCAACATCGCCACGTCCTCCGCGGCGATGCGGCTTTTCGAGGTCAGCCCGGCCACCGGCGCGCTCATGATCAATTCGCCCATTTGTCGTCCCCGTCCGCCGTCGCCAAGCGCCGGCCCCATAGCGTCATACAAGCCAACATATCAGCAGTGTCTTGAAAAACCGGCAAACGGCGTGGTTAGTGAAGACTTGTCGCCAACGCATGTCGCCTGACAGCGTGCCGCGGTTTGAAGAACGACATGCATGCGCTTTAGATGTTGCTGACAGGTGACAAGCCGTCGCGCGCAAGCTATGGATGGCGCGTCGAGGACTCAGGGTCTTGAGTCCTACCTGTTTGCGGGAGAGAACAGCGAGAGCTGTCGCCGAAGGGGAAATCGCCCGAAATCTCTCAGGCAAAAGAACCGTAGACGGGAAAGACACTCTGGAAAGTCGGGGCTTGCCCCCGCGCCGAAGGTGTAAGCGCCGCTGACAGAGTTCCGGCTGCGCGAGTCTCTCAGGCTTCAGACAGAGGGGCACGGACTGGTCGCCATTCGCGACCGATTGCGTGCGACTCTGGAGACGACATGACGGGCGACGACACAAAACACCTTCCCCTTGAAGATATCCATATGGCCGCCGGTGCGCGCTTCGGCGCCTTTGCCGGCTGGTCGATGCCGCTGACCTATCCGGCCGGCGTCATGAAGGAACACCTTCACACCCGCGAGCAGGCCGGCCTGTTCGACATCTCGCACATGAAGCTGTTCGAGGTCAGCGGACCGGAAGCGGCGGCACTGCTCAACCGTGCCTGCCCACTGGATGCCGGCGCGCTCGAAATCTCGCAATCCAAACTGTCCTTTTTCCTCAACGAAGCAGGCGGCATCCTCGACGACCTGATCGTCACCAGGCTTAGCGATGCCAGGTTCATGGTGGTCGCCAATGCCGGCAACGCCGTAGCCGACGAAAAACATTTGCGTGCACTTGCCGCGGATTTCGACGCCAGGATCGAGCCGCTCGACCGCGTCTTCCTGGCCATCCAGGGTCCTGAAGCCTGGGCCGCCCTTTCCCGCGCCGGCATCGAGACCGGCTCGCTGCTGTTCATGCATGGGGTCGAACCGCGCAAGAACTGGTTCATGAGCCGGTCGGGCTATACCGGCGAGGACGGGTTCGAGATCGGCTTGCCGGAGGCCGATGCACGCGACCTCGTCGCGAAGCTGCTCGGAGACGAGCGCGTGCTGTGGATCGGCCTGGCTGCGCGCGACAGCCTGCGCCTGGAGGCCGGTCTCTGCCTGCATGGCCAGGACATCACACCGGAAACCGACCCGGCCAGCGCCGCCTTGATGTGGGCAATTCCAAAGGACATCCGCGCTTCCGGCACTTTCATCGGCGCCGATGCGCTCCGCGCCGCGGTGGAACGAGGACCCGCGCAAAAGCGCGTCGGTTTGAAGCCGGAAGGCCGCCAGCCGGTGCGTGGCGGTGCCGCGCTCTTCGACGCCGACGGCAACCCGGCCGGCCATGTCACGTCGGGCGGCTTCGGCCCCTCGGCCGGCCATCCGGTCGCCATGGGCTATGTCTCGACACCTCTGGCAAAGCCCGGAACACGGGTTTTCGCCGATGTGCGCGGCACGAAAATCCCAGTCGATATCAGCTCCCTGCCCATCACACCGCATCGCTACCGAAAAGGATGATCTCAATGGCAACGACCTATTTCACATCAGATCACGAGTGGCTCCGCGTCGAGGGCGGCATCGCCACGGTCGGCATCACTGATTACGCGCAGGAGCAGCTCGGCGACCTCGTCTTCGTCGAACTGCCGGAGACGGGAAAGAAATTGACCAAGGGCGACACCGCCGTCGTGGTCGAATCCGTCAAGGCGGCGTCCGATGTCTATGCACCAGTCGACGGCGAGATCACCGAGGCCAACGGCACGCTGTCGTCGGATCCGTCACTGGTCAATTCGGCCGCAACAGGGGCCGGCTGGCTGTGGAAGATGAAGCTTGCCGACGAAAGCCAGCTCGCCGGTCTCATGGATGAGGCCGCCTACAAAGCCCATATCGGTTGATATCAGGACTTATTGAGATGACCGCAGCACCCTACCCCTTCTCGGCCCGCCATATCGGTCCCGGCCTCAACGATACCAGAGCCATGCTGGCCGCCATCGGCGTGCCCTCGATCGAGACGCTGATCAGCCAGTCCGTCCCGAAGTCGATCCGGCTCGATCGGCCGCTTGCCCTGCCGGCACCAGCGAGCGAGGCGGAAGCGCTGGCTGAGCTTTCGGCTGTCATGGCCGGGAATACGGTGCTGAAGAGCTTCATCGGCGCCGGTTATCACGGCGTCCATGTGCCGCCGGTTATCCAGCGCAATCTGTTCGAGAACCCGGCCTGGTATACGGCCTACACGCCCTATCAGGCCGAGATCAGCCAGGGCCGGTTGGAAATGCTGTTCAACTTCCAGACCCTGGTCACCGAACTGACCGGCCTGCCGGTGGCATCGGCGTCGCTGCTGGATGAAGCAACCGCCGTGGCCGAGGCGGTCGGCATTGCGCTGCGCCATCACCGCGACAAGCGCACCAAGGTAGCACTTGCCGGCACGCCGCACCCGCAGACGCTGGACGTGGTGCGCACCCGCGCCGAGCCGCTCGGCATCGAGATCGATGGCGAGACGATCGACGACAACACCGCCGCCCTGCTTGTCTCCTGGCCGGATACATTTGGCGTCTATGGCGACCACAAGGCAGCGATCGACAAGGCACACGCGACCGGCGCTCTCGTCGTCTTCATCGCCGACCCGCTCGGCCTGACGCTGACCGACGCGCCGGCCAAGCTTGGCGCCGACATCGCCGTCGGCCCGATGCAGCGCTTTGGCGTGCCGATGGGCTTTGGCGGCCCGCACGCGGCCTATTGCGCCGTCTCCGACAGGCTGACGCGGCTGATGCCTGGCCGCCTGGTCGGCCAGTCCACCGACAGCAAGGGTCGGCCCGGATACCGGCTTGCCTTGCAGACGCGTGAGCAGCATATCCGCCGCGACAAGGCGACCTCCAACATCTGCACCGCGCAGGCGCTGCTCGCCAATATGGCGACCGCCTATGCCATCTGGCACGGCCCCGCCGGGCTGCAGGCGATTGCCGGGCGCATCCACACGCTGGCCAATCGTCTTGCCGCCGGGCTCAAAGCAGCAAACATCTCCGTGCTCGGGTCAAGCCGCTTCGACACGGTGACGGCCGAGGTGAAGGGCAAGGCAGCTTCGATCGCCGCCGCCGCTGAAAAGGGCGGCAGACTGCTGCGTGCCGTCGATGCCGACCACATCGGCATCGCCTTCGACGAAACCTCCACCGAGGCCGATCTCGACGCAATCGCGGCCCTGTTCGGCGCCAAGGCTGGTGCCTCCGCCGACAGCACGGTGCCCGGCAAGCCGCGCGGCAAGGAGTTCCTGACCCAGCCTGTTTTCCACGAAAACAAGTCGGAAACCGAGATGATGCGCTTCCTGCGCCGGCTGGCCGACAAGGACCTGGCGCTCGACCGCGCCATGATCCCGCTGGGATCCTGCACCATGAAGCTCAACGCCGCCGCCGAGATGATGCCGGTGAGCTGGCCGAGCATTGCCAATCTGCACCCTTTCGCCCCGGCCGCGCACTCGGCAGGCTACCGTGCCATGATCGGCGAGCTGGAGGGCTGGCTGTCGGAGATCACCGGCTTCGACGCCGTCACCTTGCAGCCCAATGCCGGCAGCCAGGGCGAATATGCCGGACTGCTCGCCATCCGCGGCTACCACCGCTCTCGCGGCGACAACCACCGCACCGTCTGCCTGATCCCCTCCTCGGCGCATGGCACCAATCCCGCGAGCGCGGCGATGGCCGGCATGAGCGTCGTCGTCGTGCGCTGCACCGAAGACGGCAACATCGACATGGACGACATGAAGGCCAAGGCGACTGAGCATGCGCAAAATCTCGCAGCGCTGATGTTCACCTATCCCTCGACGCATGGCGTGTTCGAGGAAGGCGCACGCGATCTCTGCGCGCTGATCCATGAGCATGGCGGCCAAGTCTATTTCGACGGTGCCAACCTCAACGCGCTGGTCGGGCTTGCCCGTCCCGGCGACATCGGCGCCGATGTCTGCCACATGAACCTGCACAAGACCTTCTGCATTCCGCATGGCGGCGGCGGACCCGGCATCGGGCCGATCGGCGTCAAGGCGCATTTGAAGCCGTATTTGCCCGGCCATGTCACCGAAGGCTCGGCGCACGCCGTCTCCGCCGCCCCCTTCGGCAGCGCCTCGATCCTGCCGATCACCTGGATGTATATCCGCATGATGGGCGCCTCGGGCCTGAAGCAGGCGACCGAAACGGCGATCCTGTCCGCCAACTACATCGCAACGCGGCTCGGTGCGCATTTCCCGGTGCTCTACAAGGGCAGGCAGGGACGCGTCGCGCATGAATGCATCCTCGACACCCGTGTGCTCAAGGAGAGTGCAGGCATCAGTGTCGACGATGTCGCCAAGCGGCTGATCGATTATGGTTTTCACGCGCCGACCATGTCCTTCCCGGTCGCCGGCACGCTGATGGTGGAGCCGACCGAGTCCGAGCCCAAGCGGGAAATCGACCGCTTCTGCGAGGCCATGATCGCCATATCGGCAGAGGCAGCAAAAGTCGCCAGGGGCGAATGGCCTTTGGCCGACAATCCGCTGGTCAACGCGCCGCACACCGCCGCCGAGGCGCTGGCCGGCCAGTGGAACCATCCCTACTCGCGCCTGGAAGCGGCCTATCCGGCCGGCGACGCCGACACGGCAGCCAAGTACTGGCCTCCGGTGTCACGCATCGACAATGTCGCCGGCGACCGCAACCTGGTCTGCTCGTGCCCGCCGCTGTCCGACTATCTGGGGGCCGCGGAGTAATTTACGCTGAGCGCAAGGCCGGCTTGATCGGCTCGGCCTTGCCCATCCTCTTGCGGCTGATGACGCAATTTCGTCCGGCGCGTTTGGCGGCATAGAGCGCCGCGTCTGCCTCGGTGAGCACGTTGTCGAGGCTGCTGCCGCTTGCCTCGCCAAAGCCGATGCCGCCGCTGACCGTGCTGCGCAATTTGCCGAGCTGAGTGGGGACGATTTCGGCGCCGAAAGCCACGCCGATCTTGCTGGCGAGATCGTAGGCCTTTTCGTCCGTCATCCGCGACATGACGACTGCGAACTCCTCGCCGCCAAGGCGAAAAGCGTCGACGCCGGGCCGGGCATATTTCTTGATGACGGCGGCAAAACGGCACAAGACCTGATCCCCAACCGGGTGACCGTAGACATCGTTCGTCCGCTTGAAGTGGTCTAGGTCGAACATGACGATGGACATGAATGGACCGAAACTCCGCTCGCCGTAAAGCGACGTCAATGCCCGGCGGTTCAGCAACCCTGTCAGCGGGTCGGTCATGGTCTCGGCCTTGAGCTCGATCTGCGCCTGCAGATGATGGAGGGAGAGCGTCAATGCTCCGAGCCCGGTCATGCAGGCCACCGCCACGACGGAATTCAATCGTTCGGCCCAATTGTCGGGCGCAATCGCGAGCGTCCATTGCCCCTTGGTCAGCAGAACCACGCCGCAAAACGCAAACGACATCGCGCAGGTGCCGCTCAGAAACGAAACCACCAGAAGGATGCGGCGATCCTGACTGCCGTTGATCCAGAACATGGCGCCGATCGCCGACAGCAGCGCCGTCACCGTGGTGTAGGTGATGATGAAACCAACGCCGTCAAAGCCCATAAAGGTCACGATGGCACAAATGGCCATGGCAGCAAGCGCCGGTGCAACGGCGCGCCTGTAGCCGGGCACGCCGAGATATTGCATGGCCGACAAGCAGAGGATCAGGAACCCCAGGCTGAGCAGCGCAAGCACGATCTGGCAAAGCAGCGGATCGGGGTCCTTGGTGTACCGCCAGAACAGGATCACATGCGCGACGAGCACCAGAATTCCGCACGCCACCGTCAGCACGAAACCTGCCTTGGGCGCGGTGAACCAGATCGCAAACATGGTGACGCTGAGGCATATGCCCGACAGCGCGGCTGCGAGCAGGAGCGAACTGAAGTCCAGCATATCGGGCAAGGGCCTCTCGAGCGTCGGCGGTTGCGCTGCATTCTAGGTCAGCGGCTGCCCCCAGATACGGATTTTCAGGCGATCCATCGATGCAACCTGCAGATAGGGTTTACAAAGCGTCGATGGCACGTGTCCCGAAACCGGACCATTGGACGCGAGATCAACCCTTGTTCAGGAGAGCGAGATTGGCGTTGACGACGGTGGGATCGGCCATGCCGGCCTTCGCTTCGAGCAGCAGCGCCTTGGCCTTCTTGCGATTGCCGCGCAACAGTTGCGAATAACCCATATTGTTGACGATCTGCGGCCTGCGACCGGCGACCTTCAGAAGCTGGCCGTAGGCACGGTCGGCGAAGTCGAAGCGGCCGAGTTCATCATAGGAAGCCGCGAGCCCCATCCAGGCCTCCGCATTGTCGGCCTTCAACTCGACGGCCTTGCGGAAGTGCTTTTCGGCGAGGCCGTAATTGGCGTCGCGAAACTGCGCCTTGCCTTGCGCCAGATCGGAGGTTTCGGTGTCTTTAGCCGCCGGTTGGATGGCGGTGGTCTTGGTGGTGTCGACGCCACTCGTCGAACAGCCAGACATCATCAAGACGGCCGCCATCGTGGCCATTGCCGGGAAATTATTGTGACGCATGCCCCTGCCTCATCGCCCGATTTGCCGGGTCGTTCTTCAGGAAACACAATATATCAGCGGCGATTAAACTTCGGTGCCGAAACGCCGCCAAAATTCGGCTTCGGGCACACCAGCCATTAACCACCAGGCCGCGGTGCTTCAGTCGCAGCCAGCGGCGTCCTCACGGCTCCAGGGCTTTGAGCCCCGCAGGAGCCGTATACCGGCTGCCGTCATAGCGCAGCCGGTAGGTTTGGCTCACGGACTTGCCGGGATGGGACTGGCACTCGCCATCCTTGTCGGGCAACGGATTGTCGGTATCCATTCGCTCGACCACCGTTATGTCGTGGTAGCCATGATGTTTGGCCGGGCTCATCGTCAGGCTAACCCGACTGGTATGGAAGGATCCGGCGCAATTGGTATCACCCTCGCCGCCATTGCCGGCCACGACCAGACCATCGAGCACCATCCTCAGGGAATCGCCATCGACGGCATAGAGCCGCAGGTCGGTTTCACTGAACGGATTAGGCAGCGAATTGTTTGCCATTTCGATGCGCAGGCCAAAGGCAGTAACATCGGGCGCCAGCGCATAGCGGCCGGTATCAAGTTCCACCTGGCGGATGGCGATGGCATCATCATTCATCAGCCCGGGCTGGAGCAGGCGCTGGCGCACCTGCCGGCTCTTCCTGTCGACAATCAAAAGCTCGATATCGCCGGCATGCGCGTAGTCGCTGGGTTGGGACCCGTCCATCAGCGGCACTGCGACCAACAGCAGGTCGTCATGGGCGGGCCAGATCTTGCAAACCAGCCCTGGCGGATCGCCATACGCGAATGTCAGGGCAATGCTGGTGTGGGGTTCGAGCGTGAACGAGGTGCCGTCGGCGCTCTTTCGAGCTTTGGGATAGGCCTGCTGCACCAAGGCGGCGGCATCGCCGCAATCGCCGGCCACGGCCCAGGCGGGCGACAGGCTGGCCGCGGCAAGGCCAAGGAAGAGGGTGCGCAGCAGCATGGACTTTCTCACCTGCAAAGCCGGGTTCGGTCAGGACAATGGTTTGTCAGCCCCTTGCTAGGGCTTTTGTGGAGCGCTCGCTAGTGCGCCGTCATTTTGACGATGACTGGAATGGCCGCGATCATCAGCACCACCGGCAGGATGCACACAACCACGGGCACCGACATCTTGGCAGGCAGAGCGTGCGCCTTTTCCTCGGCCAACGACATACGCTTATGGCGCATGTCGTCGGAGAAGACGCGCAGCGCCCCCGACAGGCTGGTGCCGAGTTCCTTGGACTGCTGCAGCAGCGTGGCGAAGGAACGCACCTCGTCCAGGCTGAGGCGATCGGCGAGCGCCTTCAGCGCATCGTCGAGGCTGCGCCCGGCCCTCAGCTCCAGCGACACCAACTGCAGGTTCTGGCTGAGCGCGGGATAAGTCTTGGCGAGTTCCTTGGAGACGCGCTCTATGCCTGCCTCCATGCTCATGCCGGCATCCGAGCAGACAATCATCAGGTCCATGAAATCGGGAAAGCCGTTGCGGTACTCACGCCTGCGTTCCCGCACTTTCTGGCTCAGCACCAGGCCGGGCAGGAAATAACCGGCCGCGCCCGACAGGATGACGAATGTCCAGCGGCTGGCCATCGTTGCGTCCGGACTGGCCATCCAGCGGTTGAGCACAAACACGCCTATTGCCGTGCCGATCATCGCAGTGAACCGGATCAGGAAGAACGTGCCGACAGCGCGCGGCTCCATGTAGCCCGCCTGGATAAGCTTCATGCGCAGCCGCGCGACATTTTCCGGATCGCTCCTGGCGTAGAATTCCTGCGCCCGCTTCACCGCCTTCTCGCGCACGATGCCGGTATTCTTCTTTTGCACCGGCTCCGGTTTGGCGGCCACGGGACCGTTGTCGACCCTGAGCCGGCGCATGACCTCGTTGCGATCGCCCTTCGCCATGACAACAGGCCAGGCAACAGCGGCAGCACCCACCGCCAGCAGCAGTATGGCCACCGGCATCAATGAGGTCGGCGCAAGCGAGGCGAGGAATTCGATGAAACCCTGCATGTCAGAACTTGAAATTCGACATCTTGAACATCATCAGATTGCCCAGCATCAGCCAGGTGATCGACGCGCCAAGCAGATACCAGGTCTTCGGCTCGCCCCAGACGTCGCTGTAGAAGCCCGGCATCAGTGCCATGATGGCGGCAAACAGCAACGCCGGCACGGCCGTCAGAATGTAGGCCGACATCCGGCCTTCTGTCGCAATGGCGCGCACCTTGCGGCGCAGCTTGCCACGCTCGCGAATCGTCGTCGCCAGGCCGTCGAGGATCTCGCGCAGATTGCCGCCCGAACTGGTCTGGATCGAGACGGCGGTGACGAACAACGGCAGATCCTCCTGGCCGACCCGGTCGAACAGCGAGTTCAACGCCGAAACCAGATCGGATCCGTAGGTCACTTCGTCGGCGATGACGCCGAACTCGCTGCCGATCGGGTCGGGCATCTCGCGCGCCACCATGGCGATCGCCACCGGCACCGGGTGGCCGGCCTTCAGGCCACGCGTGATCAGTTCCAGCGCCTCCGGCAACTGCATGCCGAACCGCTTCAGCCGGCGCTTGCGCTTGAAACGCAGCGTCAGCACCGGCAATAGCGGCATGAGCACCACGAACAGGACGAACCCCATCAGCGGCGGCAAGCCGTACCAGATGGCGACCAGGGCCATCGCCATCGCCACGCCGCAGGTGATCATCAGGAATTTCGACAGCGGCATGATCATGCCCGACTGGGTTCGCAGAGCGCGAAACCGGTCCGCCGAAAACAGCGGCGTGCCCGCGTCGAGGCCGCGCTCCTTGCGCAGTTGGACGAGCACCTGCTCCTGGCTGATCTTGTTTTCCTGCAGCTTCATGCGCCGGTTGATGGCGGTGCGCTTGTCGCTGCGGCCGGCATAAAGCAGGTAACAGGCCTCGGCGATCAGGATGCCGGTCAGCGCGGCCGCGGCATAGACGACATAGATCGCGCTCATTCCATCGAACACTTGGCTACTCCTGCGGCCGGCCGGGTTCGAAATATCGTCCGGGAAACTCGATGCCCATGGCGCGCAGGTCCTCGAGGAAGCGCGGCCGGATGCCGGTCGCCTCGTAGTGGCCCAGAATCTTGCCGTCGGCCTCCATGCCGGTGCGCACGAAGCGGAAGATCTCCTGCATCTGGATGACATCGCCTTCCATGCCGGTCACCTCGGCGACACTGGTCACCTTGCGCTTGCCGTCGGACAGGCGCGTCAGTTGGACGATCAGGTCGAGCGCGCTGGCGATCTGGCTGCGGATCGACTGCACCGTCATCGGCATGCCGGTCATGCCAAGCATCTGCTCGAGCCGCGAAATGGCGTCGCGCGGCGTGTTGGCATGGATGGTCGCCATCGACCCTTCGTGGCCGGTGTTCATTGCCTGCAGCATGTCGAAAGCCTCCTCGCCGCGGCACTCGCCGAGGATGACGCGGTCGGGGCGCATGCGCAGTGCGTTCTTGACCAGGTCGCGCTGCTTCAGCTCGCCATGGCCTTCGATGTTGGCCGGACGTGTTTCCATGCGCGCGACATGCGGCTGCTGCAGCTGGAGCTCGGCCGCGTCCTCGATGGTGATCAGCCGCTCGTCTTCCGGAATGAAGGCCGACAGTGCATTGAGCATGGTCGTCTTGCCGGTGCCGGTGCCGCCCGAAATGATCGTCGTCTTGCGGGCATGCACGGCCGCCGCCAGCACTTCGGCCATGTTCTGGGTGATGGCGCCGAATTCGACCAGTTTATGCAGGCCGAGCTTGTTCTTGGAGAATTTGCGGATCGACACCAGCGGGCCGTCGACCGCAACCGGGCGGATGGCCGCGTTGAAGCGCGAGCCGTCCAGCATGCGGGCATCGACCATCGGCTGCGATTCGTCGACGCGGCGACCGACCGCGGCGACGATCTTGTTGACGATGCGCAGGAGATGCGCCTCGTCCTTGAACGGAATGTGGACCGGCTGCAGCTTGCCCTTCTTTTCGACAAAGCAGTTCATGTGGCCGTTGATCAGGATATCGTTGATGTCGGGATCCTTGAGCAGCGGCTCGAGCGGACCGAGGCCGACCATCTCGTCGACGATGTCGTCGACCAGCGCGTCAAGCTCGACGGTGTTGATCGCCATCCGCTCCTGCTTGGTCTTTTCCGAAACGAAGTCATGCACTTGGCGGCGCATCTCATCCTTCGGCAAACGCTCCAGCGCGACAAGATTGATCTCTTCGAGCAGCAGCCGGTGGATACGCACGCGCGCATCGAGCACCTTGTTGGCATTCTTTGCCAGCGCTGCTTCCGGCTTTGCCGGCAAAGCCTTTCGGCTGGTTGGTATGACGACGGCATGATGGGCGACCGGCGTCGTCTCATGCGCGCGCTGCGGACGCGCATCGCGGTTCTGCAGGGTGGAGAAGCGGCTGGTCATCCGGCTTTCCTCTTCAGCAATCCACGGCCCATGCCAAACAGCGAGCGCGATTTCGCCCGGGTCGGGACCGCTTCTTCCGGCAGGATGATCTTCTTCAGATCGTTGACGACATTGGCGTTGGGATCGATCTCGTGCAGCGGTACGCCGCGATCGACTGCTTCGCGCACCAGCCGGTAGTTGTTGGCGATGCCGCCGACGAAATGCTCGCCAAGGATTTCCTGGACGTCCGCCTGCTTGATGCCGTTATCGAACATCTTCTGTTCGAAACGGTTGACGATGACGTTCGGCTTCACTTCCTTGCCGGCCGTCTCGTAGACCGCCTGGATCAGCCGCTGGGTGTGGCGCAGGCACGGCACCGTCATTTCCGCGACGATGTAGAGCTTGTTGGAACCGAGCAACACGGTCTCCGTCCATGGAAACCAGGTGCGGGGCATGTCGATGACGACATTGTCGAAATAGGCCGAAACGAGATCCAGCATGCGCACCACGACATCGGTCTTGAACGAGCGCATCTCGGCTGGATGCGCCGGCGCCGCCAGCACGCAAAGCCCGCTGGCATGCTTGGACAGCATCACGTCGAGCAGTTGGCGGTCGAGACGCTCGGGCTGGTTCTCGATCTCGGTGATGTCGAAACGCGGTTCGAGGTCGAGATATTCGGCACAGGCGCCCTGCTGGAAGTTGAGATCGACGACGCAGGTCGAGGCTCCGCGCGTCACCGAGTGATGCAGCTGGAAGGCGGTCTGCAGCGCCAGCGTCGTGGTGCCGACGCCGCCCGCCGCAGGCATGAAGGTATAGATTTGCGACTCGGTGTTTTCCTCGCGCCCGGGCCCTTGCAGCGCCCGTACCACGGAGCGCACCAGATCGGCCGTGGTGATCGGCTTGACCAGGAAATCCGCGACCTTGAGCTGCACGAGAATACGCACCGCGGCCGCGTTGAACTCCTGGGTGACGACGACGACCGGAACCTTGTCCTCCAGCCGACGCATGATGCGCTGCAGCGACTCGACCTCCTCCAGCCTTGCCGCATCCATGTCGACGATGATGGCGCCGAAGTCGGCTTCCTGGATCTCGCCGCGCAACTCGGTAACGTTCTTCTCCACCGTCGAGAGCTGTATGATCTCGGAGGCGGAAAATGCGGTGCGCGTGTCCTGCGCAAACGTCCTGTCGGTCGATACGAGCAGGATCTTCCTGGTCTTGATGCCGTTTGCCATTCTGTCAGCCTGTCAGGTCGCCCGTTGACCAGTTGCCCGTTGAATCAGTTGCCTGTGGTCGACTGCGACGCCTTGGCACCGGCCGCCTGATCGGGTGTGACAGCCGCGGCACTGCCTCGTTGGGCCGGCACCAGGAGCCTGGTGTTCTGGACCCCGTATTTCCAGGGATCGACCATCTGCATGACGGTGTTGGCGGCCTGCGCATTGCCGGCGCCGGCCGTTGGCCCTTCGCTGCGCACATAGTCGTCGCTGGTGCAGCCAGCGGCAAAGCCGGCCAGCAGCAAGGCGACGCTCGATCCAAAGACCAGACGCATGGCTTCAATCCTTCGGCAGGTCGAGGAAATGCCCAGCCGAAGCGGCCGCTGCAGGTTGAGTGACGCGGCCGTCTGCCAACGCCACGGTGCGACCGGCATCGGAATCCTTCACTTCCTCGGTGTTGTTGAGAAAATAGTCGGCATTGCTGGCCGGCTGCGTGCCATCTGTCGGCTCGACGAGCTTCTTCGACGGATCGACCGGCTTGACCAGATAGGGCGTTACGATGATGACGAGGTCGGTCTCGCGCCGCTGATAGGATTTCGACGAGAACAGCGCCCCAAGCACCGGCATCTTGCCGAGGCCCGGAATGCGCGACGTGGTGATGTCGTTTTGCGACTGCAGCAGTCCAGCGATCATGAAGCTCTGGCCGTTCTTCAGGTCGACCGACGTCCTGGCACGGCGCACGATGAAGCCAGGAACCGAGATCGTCCCGATATTGTAGGAGGCCGACGCGTCGATCGAGGAGACTTCCGGCGCGATATCAAGGCTGACCAGCCCGTCTTTCAGAACCGTAGGCGTGAAATCCAGGCTGACGCCGTATTTCTTGTAGCTGACCGAGATCTTGCCGTTGTCCTCCGAGACCGGGATCGGGAACTCGCCGCCGGCGAGGAAGCTCGCCGTCTGGCCGGACCGGGCGATCAAGTTCGGCTCGGCCAGTCGCCGCGCCAAGCCGCGCTCTTCCAGCGCCTTGATGGCGATATCGATCGATACGCCGTTCGATAGGAGACGACCGATGATCTCGCCAGTACCGGCCGTCGGCACTGTGCCCGGATCGATCGAGACGTCGCGGCCGCCAAGGCCATAGGCGAAATTGGCGGCGTATTTGGCACCCAGATCCTGGCCCGCCTGGCGGTTGATCTCGACAAAGCGGACGTTGAGCTGGACCTGCTGCGAAGATGAGATGTTGACTGAGTTGATCACCTCCTCGGCACCGGAAAAGCGCGTCGCGATCTTGTTTGCCTTTTCGGCGGCGACGGCATCGTCGGCCTCGCCCGACAGCACCACACGGCCATTGGCCGATCCGACCTTGATCCTGGCATCCGGCACGCTGGCGCGAATGGTGCTGGCCAGTTGGTCGGTGTCGAGCGTCACCTCGATGTCGACGGTGCCGACAAGCTGCTTTTTCTCATCGAACAGCGCAATCCCGGTGGTGCCGAGATTGTTGCCGAGCACATAGAAGGATTTGTCGGTCAGCGGATTGACGTTGGCGATCTCCGGATCGCCGATGACGATCTGGTAGAAGGCAGCACTGGTGATGATCGTCTTCGGCTTGCCCTTGGCAACCTTGATTGACGCATTCTTGGTCGACGACACGTAGACGACGTCGTTGTCAGCTCTCGCCGCCGAGGCGCCCAAGGCCAGCATCGCCGCAGCGGCCAACGAAGACGCGACAGCCACGGCGCGCAAAACGCGCAACCGCGTCATGACCCGATATATGAACAGCCCGAACATTGTCCCGTCCCTCACCCAGTCCCCACTGGTTTATTTCTGGTCCCGCGAAGGAACCTGGTATTCCTCGGCCTTCGTGCCGCGCGTTACGATGACCGTCTTGAACTTCGGTTTCTCCGGCTCCTTGGTGACGGCGTCGAACACCGAGCCGGCCGCGGCCTGCACATTCGAGGCGACCGATCCGCCGAAGGAGGAGATGGTGGTGACGCCGCTCTTGCCGTCAGCGCCTTCGCTGGCGGACCGAAGCGACAGCGAGAGCGTGCCGACGGTGCGGGCCAGCGCTACTTTCTGCGCGCCGTCCGTCGTCACCTCGATTGTCACCGAATTGGAAATCTGCGGCGTTGTCTGCCGCTCGTCGGCGCCCTGCCCGACGCTCAGCACCTTGGCATCGGCGACAACGATCTCGGAGGTGATGGTGGAACCGGCAGCGCCTTGCGCATTCTTGGCCACTTCCTGAATTTCGCCGGCATCGCGTGTCAGCACGACATCAACCCGGTCGCCCGGCGTGACGAAGCCGCCAACCCCGGCGATCTCGTCGGTACGGATGGTCACCGCCCGCATTCCGGGCGTCATCATGTTGGAGAGCGTCGCGCGGCCATTCGGGCCGGACAGCTTGGTCAGCAGCACCGGTTCGTTGACCTCGATCGGCGACAGCACCACGCGGCTGCCGTCGGCGAGCAACCCATTGATGGTGGTGAAGGCGCCCTGCGGCACGGACTCTTGCGACCACGGGATTTCGCTGAGCTGCGCGCGGTCGAGCTCCATGCCGTAGCGCAACGGGGCATTCGCCACCACGATGGTCTTGAATTCGACCTTCGGCACGACAGGTGCCGGAATCGACGACGTCTTCTCTTCGGAATCGGCCTTGGCCTGGCTTTTGACCCAGAAATCCGCGGCAAAGATCGAGATCGCGCCGAAAACGGCGGCGATGCCGATCATCGATATGGCCTTGCCCCTCACGCCTAAACCCCTGATATCAGCAGTTTCTTATTTAGTTGGGCTCACGTTAGGCGGCATTGTTAAAGAATCAGGAATCCCGGGCGTTGGTATCGGATCTATTTCCGCCGGCTTGGTTATCGAATGGTTTTGGGGTAAGAGGGCCCAGATCCCCGAACGGAACAGGAACCTCGGTCGCTTGGCGCTGAAAAGCGTGGCAGTATCGCGAGGTGATTCGCAGCACCGGAACCTATGGCAGGCATGGACGACAGCAACGATCTCTTCGGCAATATGGACAAGCAGCCGCAGCCGGTGCGTACCGCTGCGCGCCCGGCGGATCCACTGGTGGTGCAAGCCACCAAGCGTCCTGCCTCGACCAAGGACGGCAGCGAGGGCTATAGCGCCGCCGACATCGAGGTGCTGGAAGGGCTGGAGCCGGTGCGCCGCCGGCCAGGCATGTATATCGGCGGCACCGACGACAAGGCGATGCACCATCTGTTCGCCGAGGTCATCGACAATTCGATGGACGAAGCGGTTGCCGGCCACGCCACCTTCATCGATGTCGAGCTTTCGGCTGACGGCTATCTCGCCGTGACGGACAATGGCCGCGGCATCCCGATCGATCCGCACCCGAAGTTCAAGAAGCCGGCGCTTGAAGTGATCATGACGACGCTGCATTCGGGCGGCAAGTTCGACTCCAAGGTTTACGAGACATCAGGCGGCCTGCATGGCGTCGGCGTGTCCGTGGTCAACGCGCTGTCGGACCATCTCGAGGTCGAGGTCGCGCGGGGACGGCAACTCTATCGGCAAAAATTCTCGCGCGGCGTTCCCGTGACCGGCCTGGAACAGTTGGGCGAGGTCCACAACCGGCGCGGCACAAAGATCCGCTTCCACCCCGACGAGCAGATTTTCGGCAAGGGCGCGGCGTTCGAACCGGCGCGGCTCTACCGTATGACGCGCTCGAAAGCCTATCTGTTCGGCGGCGTCGAAATCCGCTGGACCTGCGATCCGTCGCTGATCAAGGAAAAAGACCAGACGCCGGCCAAGGCGGAATTCCATTTTCCCGGCGGCCTGAAGGACTATCTCAAGGCATCGCTCGGCGACGACTTCCAGGTGACGCGCGAGATTTTCGCCGGCAAGAGCGAGAAACAGGGCGGCCACGGCTCGCTCGAATGGGCGGTGACCTGGTTCGGCGGCGACGGCTTCATCAATTCCTACTGCAACACCATCCCGACCGGCGAAGGCGGCACCCACGAGGCCGGCTTCCGCAACGTTCTGACGCGAGGCCTGCGCGCCTATGCCGACCTCGTCGGCAACAAGCGCGCCTCGATCGTCACCTCGGAAGACGTCATGATCTCGGCAGCGGGCATGCTGTCGGTGTTCATCCGCGAGCCGGAATTCGTCGGCCAGACCAAGGACAGGCTGGCGACGATCGAGGCAATTCGAATTGTCGAGACCGCGATCCGCGATCCGTTCGACCATTGGCTGGCCGACAATCCGCAGGAAGCCTCGAAGCTGCTCGAATGGGTGATCGCACGCGCCGACGAGCGGGTGCGCCGGCGCCAGGAAAAAGAGGTGTCGCGCAAGAGCGCGGTGCGCAAGCTGCGGCTGCCGGGCAAGCTCGCCGACTGCACGCAGAATGCCGCGGCCGGTGCAGAACTGTTCATCGTCGAAGGCGACTCGGCCGGCGGCTCGGCCAAGCAGGCGCGCGACCGCGCCAGCCAGGCCGTGCTGCCATTGCGCGGCAAAATCCTCAACGTCGCCAGCGCCGGCAACGATAAGCTGGCGGCCAACCAACAGATTTCGGACCTGATCCAGGCGCTCGGCTGCGGTACGCGTTCGAAGTACCGCGATGAGGATCTGCGCTACGACCGCGTGATCATCATGACCGACGCCGATGTCGACGGCGCCCATATCGCCTCGCTGCTGATCACCTTCTTCTATCAGGAGATGCCGGCGCTGGTGCGTGGCGGCCATCTCTATCTCGCCGTGCCGCCGCTTTACTCGATCAGGCAAGGCGGCAAGGTCGCCTATGCCCGAGACGACGCCCACAAGGACGAGCTCCTGCGCACCGAATTCACCGGGCGCGGCAAGGTGGAACTGGGCCGCTTCAAGGGTCTGGGCGAGATGATGGCCGCCCAGCTCAAGGAAACCACCATGGATCCGAGGAAGCGAACGCTGCTCAGGATCGATGTAATCGACGCCGAGACGGCGACCAAGGACGCCGTCGATGCGTTGATGGGCACGAAGCCGGAGGCCCGCTTCCGGTTCATCCAGGAACGCGCCGAATTCGCCGAGACGGAAGTGCTGGATATCTAGCCGCCAGCCGGTCCATAACAAGGCTCCAGTTGCGGAGACGAGCATGTGACCAGGACGCGGCTGAAAGGCTATTTCGAGACGAGTTTAGCCGGGTTGACGCAGCCGACGCGCTCCGACTGGATCTTTGCCTTGCGCACCGTTTCAGCCGGCTTGATCGCGCTGCTGGCAGCCTATGCGCTGAAGCTCGACCATCCGCAATGGGCCATGATGACGGTGTTCATCGTCGCCCAGCCGGTTGCCGGCATGGTGCTGGCGAAGGGCTTCTACCGGCTGCTCGGCACGCTGGTCGGCGGCATCGCCGCGATCGGCATCACCACCGTTTTCGGCACCAACCCCTGGGTGCTGGTGACTGTGCTTGCCATCTGGATCGGCATCTGCACCTTCGTCTCGTCGCTGCTGCGCAATCCGGAAGCCTATGGCGCTGCGCTTGCCGGCTACACCGCAATGATCATAGGCCTGCCCGCTTTCGGACAGCCGCATCTCGTCGTCGACCTCGCTGTCGCGCGCTGTGCCGAGATCGTGCTCGGCATCGTCTGCGCCGGCCTGACCAGCCGGCTGATCCTGCCAAAACTGGCCAGCGACGCCATCGTCTCGCGCCTGAAACGCTGCATCCTCGATCTTGCCACCTATGCCGGCGGTGCGTTCTCCGGCGGCGACCCGGCAACGCTGTCCGCGCTGCACCGAAAGCTGGTCACGGATACCCAGACGCTCGGCGAGATGCGCGCCTATGCCAGGCTCGAGGCGCCGAGCTTCGCGCCGCGCGCGCATCCGGTCCGGCGCACGATCGGACAACTGCTCTCGGCGCTGTCGGCGGCACGTGCGTTGCATTCGCATGCCGCTCCGAAGAATGCGGCGCTCATTCCGGTGCGTTCGGAGTTGCAGGCCCTTGTCGGTGAAATGGCCGCGAAGCCCGGCGCGCTGGACGACACCACGCCTTGGGTGGCGCGGCTCGACACCATCTCGGCCAAGGCCCGGCAAATGCCCGATGCCTCGACCGACCAAGGCGACGACAGGGTCGGCACGATCACCCGCCTGACCATTGCCGCCGATTTCGCCGATGCGCTCAAGCAGGTGCTGCGCGGCCTCGATGCCCTGCGTGCGCCTGCCACGCGCCCGGCCAGGGGCAGCAGGCAGCCTGCGCTGGTGGTGCATCGCGATTACGCCGGCGCATCGCGCAACGCGGTGCGCGCTGCCCTTGCGACGCTGCTGGTCGCGGCCTTCTGGTTGACGACGAAATGGTCGGAAGCCGCCGGCACGGTCATTCTCGTTGCCGTCGTGTCGAGCCTATTTGCTGCTCGCCCCGACCCAGTGCAGGTCGCCTGGGGTTTCTTCAAGGGAACGCTTCTGGCGCTGCCGTTTGCCTTTCTCGTCGGCCAGATCGCATTGCCTGCCCTGCCCGGCTTCGGCTGGTTCATGCTGTTTGTCGTGCCGATCCTGGTGCCGACGGCGCTGGCCATGGCCAATCCACGTTATGTCGGCGTGGCGACGGCTTTCGCCATCAACTTTCTCGCCTTCCTCAGTCCACACCAGGCGATGACCTACGATCCCGGACCCTTCTTCGCCGGTTCGGCGTCGATCCTGGTCGGCATCCTGCTGGCGATCGGTGTCTTCATCGTCGTGCTGCCGGCCGATCCTTGGCTCGCGGCCAACCGCATCGTGCGCGCCATGCGTGAGGATCTGGCGCGGCTTTGCCTGCATGAGCGGGTGCCGAGGCGGTCGGCCTTCGAGAGCCTCGCCTACGACCGCATCAACCAATTGATGCCGCTGGTGCAGAATGCCGGTCAGAAAGGCGATGCGGTTCTGGGCGGCGGCGTCGCCGCCGTCACCGTCGGCCTGGAGGTCCTTCGGCTGCGCGATGCGAGCCAAAGCCATGCCATCCCATCCGAGACCGCGCTTTCGATCGCCAACTTCCTGAGAGGGCTGGCGCGCGAACTGCTCTTCCGCGCCCCCGGCGATCCGCAGACATCCACCGTCACCGTCGCCCGGCAATATGCGGCTGGTATTGCCCAGCGAAACGGTACCGGGGAATTGCTGCAGATCGCGGCATCGCTGCGCATCATCGCCGCCGCGATGGAGGATTTTCCGGATTTTTTTGCCAGGGATAGGGGCTAGGCCGCGGCGATCGCCAGCGCGTGGCCGCGTGCGTTTTCGCGCAGCGCGTCGAGATGGATCGACTTGACCAAGGCGGCGAGATTACCCTCGGCGGATTGACCGCCCACTTCCTTGAGCATCAGCCAGCTTACCTCCTGCACACCGGCGACGCGCTTGCCGTTGGCGACCTCGCGCCAGATCTTCAGCGCACGCAGGATGATGGCGTGCGTGGCGCCGGCGAGCCCGGCGCTGCGGAACAATGCCTGCAAGGCCACGTCGTGCCCGCCGGCCAGCAGCGCCCTCACACGTTGTTCGGACTGCTGGCTGAGCGCAACCAGTGCCGAGCCGAAGAAATCGACCTTGCCATGCGCGATGGTGCGGATGAGGAAGCTCGCGGTGAGGTCGCCACGCAGCCTGAGATGCTCGATCAGGGCCGCATGTTCTTCCGTGCGCGTGCCTTCGATCAGCGTCACCGAAGCCTTGACGCAGGCGTCGCGCATGACGCGGTCGGCTCGCGCCGCGCCCATCATCGCCATCACCAGTGGCGACGTTTTCAGCATTTCGCCAAGCTTGACGAGCAGCATATGCCGGCAGTCGGCCGGCAGCCTGACATCCGATATCAGCGCCTCGCGCACCAGCGGCAGGTGCCCATGCCGTTCGGCCATGCGGCGGAAGCTGAGCGAGGCGATGTCGGCGCCGCTGTTGGCGAGCAGCACGGCGCAGGCGTCCGCCTCGCCGATCTCGGCGATGGCCGCTGACAGCGCCATCGAGACGAGCGGCCGGTCTGCGATCAGTTTTTGCGTCGCCTTCGGACTCGAAGCCACGCGGTTGATCAGGTCGGCGTCGGTGAGCAGCGGCGAGCGCGCCAGCACCACGCCGGCGACTTCCGGCTGGTCGGAGGCCAGCACGCTGATGATCTGCATTGGCGCGTGTTGGCTCATCGACAGCGCCTCGGCCATCGCCAGCCGCACCTTTGACGAGGCATCGTCGAGCAACAGTGTCAGCGCCGCCTCTGCGGCGCAGCGGTCCTCGAAGGGCAATTCGGAATTGATGTAGGCTCGGGCCAGAGCGCTCGCCGCCGCGGCGCGCTCCGACACCTTGGCCGTGTAGATCCACTTCAGGAAATGCGAAACAACAACCATGCCCGCCTGCTTACGCCCCTTGCCGGAAGGTTCCGACCCCACTGACGACCGTAGGCAGAATTGGTTTACGAACCGTTCACCATGTTCATTAACTGGCTTGCGAGGCTGATTTGCAGCGCCTATCAACCGTCAAGCACCTGAGGAGAAAGAAATGGCCGGACTTTATCTCGAAGAGTTCGTCGTCGGCCATGTCTTCCAGCACACGCTGCGCAAGACCGTTACCGAAAGCGACAACATGCTGTTTTCGGTGATGACGCTGAACCCGCAGCCGCTGCACATCGACTTCGATTTCGCCGCCAGGAGCGAATGGGGCAAGCCGCTGGTCAATTCGCTGTTCACGCTCGGGCTGATGATCGGCATTTCGGTCAATGACATCACCGTCGGCACCACGGTGGCCAATCTCGGCATGAAGGAAACCGTGTTTCCACATCCGGTCTTCCATGGCGATACCGTTCGCGTCGAGACGACAGTCATTTCGGTGCGCGAGTCCAGGTCGAAGCCCGATCGCGGCATCGTCGAATTCGAGCATCGCGCCTACAACCAGCATGGCGATCTCGTCGCCAAATGCACCAGGCAAGCGATGATGCTGAAGAAGGCGGCCTGATCATGCGCTCGCTGCTGTTCGTCCCCGGTGATTCCGAGAGGAAGCTGGAAAGGGGTTTTGGTGCCGGCGCCGACGTGGTCATCGTCGACCTCGAGGATTCCGTGGCGCCGCACAACAAGGCGCTGGCGCGCGGCGTAGCGGCGCGCTTCATCCTGGAACGCAGGGCACAAACGACTTCCGCCATCTATGTCAGGGTCAATGACCTCGCGACCGGGCTGACGGATGACGATCTGGCGGCGCTGGTTCCGGCGAAACCCGACGGCATCATGCTGCCCAAGTCGAACGGCGGCCAGGATGTGCAGCACCTGTCGGCAAAACTCAGGGTGCGCGAGGCCGAAAAAGGCCTGGCCGACGGCGCGATCAAGATCCTGCCGATCATCACCGAAACGCCGGCAGGCGTGCTGGCGGCGGCAACCTATGCCGGGACCAGCGCGCGGCTTGCCGGGCTCACCTGGGGCGCGGAAGACCTGTCGGCGGCGCTCGGCGCGCGCAGCGCCCGCGACGAGCATGGCCGCTACACGGACGTGTTCCGTCACGCTCGCACCATGACCATACTCGCCGCCGGTGCGGCGGAGGTCGCGGCGATCGACACCGTCTTCCCGAATTTTCGCGACATGGCGGCCTTCGCCGCGGAGTGCGCCGAGGCCGAACGCGATGGCTTCACCGGCAAGATGGCGATCCACCCCGATCAGGTGCCGGTCATCAACGCAGCCTTCACGCCGTCGGCCGAGGCGGTGAGACAATCGGCGGCAATCGTTGCTGCGTTCGCGGCAGCGGGAAGCCCCGGCGTCGTCGCTATCGACGGCAAGATGTTCGACCGCCCGCACCTGCGGCTGGCCGAGCGGCTTCTGGCGCGGGCAAAGGCGGCAGGTGTTTCCGCCTGAGCGCCTGCTACCAAACCAATGGAATCAGGCGGTAACGGACCCGGGCCACATAGTCGTCATAGCCGCGCAGACCGGCGCGAAGCGTTTTCTCTTCGATGAAGGTGCGGATGGCCAAGAGAACGACGAGCACGAGCACCGACGCCAGCCCCCACCAGGAACCAAGCAGAAGTGCCGTGCCGGCGAAGAAGAGGATGGCGCCGGCATACATCGGATGGCGGACGTAGCTGTAAGGCCCGGTGGAGATCACACGTTGTCCGCGTTCGTCCTGGATCTTGACCACGGGCGCCGCAAAACTGTTCTCCAGCATCGTCAGATAGCAGATCCAGATTCCGAGCAGCAGGACCAGTGCGCCGACCACCTGCACCCAGACGGGAACCGCCGACCAGCCGAAACGAACGTCGAATCCCATGAATATCTGAGAACCAAAGATGACGAGCAGAAGTATGGACAGCAGCACCTTGTCGGCCGCGTCTTGATTCTTCTGGATGGGAGAGCTCAGCCGCTCATTCATCAGGCCGGGATCGCGCCTCGCCAGCGCCACGCCCAAGGTGAGACTGAGGCCCACCATCCCCACCAGATAGACCCAGGCCCCCGGCCAATGCAGCGTGCCGGCCGACAGGAAGAGCAAGGCGCCCATAGCGACGAACCAGACGAATGTCTGAAGAACCAATTTCGCGATCATGATCGACCTGCCTTGATATCCGCTGATGATTGGTATTTTAGACCATTGGTCTACCATACAGACCGCTGGTCTATAGTTCAAGCGAACCTTCGACCCGAGGCTCCGAACTCCAGCTTAACAAAAGGCTTGCAGCAGTCGGTTGTGTTGGCCGCTTTTGCCGGGCAGCCTCCGTGATAGGAATTTTTTCTTGACTCGGTGATCTCAGCTATGGTACATTTTTGCCCATGGTGCTGATTTGCGCCAGTGGCCCGCCGCACAGGCGGGTTTTTCGTTTGATGCTCCGTCAGCCAACGCGCAAGCGGAGGCTCCGAAGGGACCCGTTAACCCGAAATTCGTTGCCCTGGCTGCCGACGTCGGGACTGGACGGGAGCAGCCATCACGTGCAGAAAGTTCGTCATGCCCCGTGTCATCAAGCATCCAGAACTCAGGCGAGAAGAACTTCTGGACCATGCCCAGGCCCTGTTCCTGACCCAGGGCTATGACAAAGCGAGCCTCAATGACGTGATTGCGTCCGCCGGCATCTCGAAGGGTGCTTTCTATCATTACTTCCCCTCCAAGGAGGCTCTCCTGGAGGCATTGGCCGATCGCTTTGCAAGACAGGCACTGGCTGGGGTCCAGGACATACTCCACGATCCCGGCCTCGACCCGCTTGGCCGCCTGAATGGCCTGCTCAGCCAGTCGCGGCGGGCCAAGATCGAAACCGCGCCGGAAGCTTGGGCTCTTTTCGAGACGATGTTCCGGCCTGAGAATCTGGTGCTTTTCCACCGTATCAATCTGGCCGCCAGCGCGTCGTTTTCACCGCTGCTGGTCAAGGTCATCAGGCAAGGAATCGAAGACGGCACTTTCAGGACCTTCGATCCGGAAGGTGTCGCCGACATCGTCATGCAATTCGGCATGGCCACGCGTGATGTCGTGGCCAAGGCCATTGCCGGCGGCAGCGACGCCGACATGGAGGCCGCGATCGAAGTCCTGGAGAAACGCGTCAGGCTCTACGAGATCGCCCTCGACCGCATACTGGGCCTGCCCGATGGAAGCATTCGGATCGGCGAGCCCGGCTATGTGCGCACCGTCATGACCGCCAGGCGGCGAACGAGTGCCGGCAAGGCGCGGTAACTGGCCGAGCCTTGGTATCTAGTCCTTGTCCCAGCGTGGCCGGCGCATCGAAAACACCTCGTCGACGCTGGCATAGTCCATATAGCCGAGACGAGCGACATTGCCGGCCTTGGTGATGTCGAACAGGCCGTCCGTCAGGAAGGCGTCGTCGATATGCACGCCGACCACTTCACCGGCGACGATGACGGCACTTGTCGGCGACCCGTCCAGGGCCTTTGGCCGAAAAACTTCAGTCACCCGGCATTCGAGCGCGGCCGGCGCTGCCGCCACGCGCGGCGGGGCGACCAGCCGCGACGGCGCCATGGCAAGATCGGCATAGACGAACTCATTGACGCCGCGCGGAGCATTGACTGACGTGCGGTTCATCTTCTCCGCGAGATCGCGGCTGACCAGATTGGCGACGAACTCGCCGGTTTCCTGGGCGAAGGAGGCGCTGTCCTTCTCGCCTTCGGAGGAGAACCAGACGATGAAAGGCCGCGTCGAAACGGCATTGAAGAAGGAATATGGCGCGAGGTTGATCTCACCAGCCCTGTTCAGTGTCGAAATCCAGCCGATCGGACGCGGCGCCACGATCGCCTTCGAAGGGTCGTGCGGCAGGCCGTGGCCCTTTGAAGGCTCGTAGAACATTCAGCCGACCCACGGCCCCGAATAGTCACTGTACAGCTTTGCCGGATCGGGCCGGGGCCGCTCCGGCGCCGGGCCGGCATAGGAGCCGATATGGATGAAGCCGATGACCCGCTCCTGCGGCGCCAGCCCCAGCAGTGCCCTGCCCTCCGGCACATCCGAATACCAGTTGCTGATCATGTTGGTGCCAAAGCCCAGCGCGTTGGCTGATATCATCAGGTTCATCGCCGCCATGCCGCCCGACAGGAACATTTCCCATTGCGGGATTTTTGGATTCTCCCTGGGGACAGATACGACGCCGATCACCAGCGGTGCGCGCGAGAACCGCGCCAGTTCCTGATTGCGGCGGCCCTCCGTCAATGGGCCCTCCCGCTGCTCGGCAAGTGCTGCCAGTTGCCTGCCGATCTCGACGCGGGCGTCGCCACGGTAGAGGATGAAGCGCCAGGGCTCCAACCGGCCATGATCGGGCACCCGGGAGGCAGCAGTGATCATTGTCGCGATCTCCGCATCGCTCGGCGCCGGCTCCTTCAGATCTGGAATCGGTGCGGAGTTTCGGGTCAGCAGGAAGTCGATGATCGGCGACGCCATGGGCGCAAGTCTCCTGGACATTCTGAGCTGAAGCGCACCATCGGGGATTCGGGCGGCTCGGGCATTGGCGCGGGATACGCCGGACGGAAGAGTCGTATCGGTCGGACTCTTAAGCCTTGAAATTGCCACCGCCATGGGCTTCAACGCAAGGCATGTTTGAGGGGACTGTCCGTCTTTTCCTGATCTGGCTCGGCGCCCTGCTGTTCATGGCGCCGGTTTCGTTCGCCATGGCGCAGAATGTCGACGGTGTCAGCGACCTGAAGCTTCCGGGAATTTCGAGCTACGCGACGCCGAAAGGCGAGACGTCACTGGCGCTGAGCGGCGGCGGTGCCATCACACTCTCTGCCCAGTTGACCGACAAGGGTTCCGACATCACGCGCGGTATCGTCTGGCGGGTCTTCAAGCCGGAAGCCGTCAACGGCAAATTGCCGATGGTCGCCTCCTCGCATGGCGGCACCGCCGTCTTCCAGCTCGAACCCGGCAGCTATCTGGTTCACGCCTCCTACGGCCGGGCCGGCGCCACCAAACGCATCACTGTCGGCAAGGACGCCAAGCGCGAAAGCCTCGTGCTCGATGCCGGCGGCCTCAAGCTCGACGCCGTGCTGTCCGGCGGCGTGCGCATTCCACCGAAGAAGCTGCGCTTTTCGATCTACGAGGGCACTGCCGAGGCCAATGGCGACCGCGCGCTGATCATTCCCGATGTCGAGCCCAACAGCGTCGTGCGGCTCAACGCCGGCATCTACCATGTCGTCTCGACCTATGGCGCGGTCAATGCGGTCATTCGCTCCGACATCCGCGTCGAGGCCGGCAAGCTGACCGAAGCCACCGTCGAGCATCACGCCGCCGAGATCACGATGAAGTTGGTGCGCGAAACCGGTGGCGAGGCGATCGCCGACACGTCCTGGTCACTGCTCAACGAGTCCGGCGATCCGATCAAGGAAACCGTCGGCGCTTTCGCCTCGATGGTGCTGGCCGAGGGCGACTACACCATCATCGCCAAGAACCGCGACCGCATCTACCAGAAGGATTTTACGGTCGTGGCCGGGCAGAACCAGGAAATCGAGGTTCTGGCCACCGAGGCCGCGGCGATGGATCCTGAAGAAGGCGCGGATTAACCTTCGTTTTAAGGATCAAGCCGCCAGTTCGGTCCGCGCCGGCAGGAACGGGATCCGGCGGCGTGGCAAAGCTGGCGCCAGGTCGAACACGCCGCGATAGAGGCGGTCGAGCAAGGCCTTGCGGTCGCGCAACGGCTCCAGTTCGCTCCAGCTCAGCACATCGCCGACGCGCACGTCGATCGCCTTGCCCGACAGCCGCGCGAATTCGTGGATGAGCAGCGACGTGCGCAGCGTCAGCGAGGCCTTGCCGACGAACTTGGCCACCCGGCCGTCGCGCTCGGCCATGTTCATCGGCCCGCTGACAAGATGGAACAGCCTGCCGTTCTGCCCGGAAAAATGCATCGGGATGACCGACGCCCTGGCGTCCTGGACGAGGCGGGCCGGAAACATCTTCCACGGCAGATCGCGCGCCCGGCCAAAACCCTTTGGCGCGGTGGCGACACCGCCGGCCGGAAAGACCACGATGGTGACGCCCTCCTTCAGCAACCGCACCGCTTCATGGCGCACGGCCATGTTGTTCTTCAGCGCATCCTTGGTCTCCGAAAAGTCGATCGGCAGCGAATAAGGCTCCATCTCGCGGATCTTGAGCAGATCCTTGTGGATCATCACCCGGAACGGACGGCCGAGCTGCTCGGCCAGCGACAGCACGGCGATACCGTCGCCGATGCCGAACGGATGATTGGCGACGATCACCAGCGGCGTGTCCGGCAATTGCGCGGGTGGCCACTGATCAGCGGTCCGCACCCCCACATCGATCAGGTCGAGCATGCGGCTGAACACGCGTTCGCCGGTCGGCACGACCTGGCGGCGCCAGAAATCATAGAGCGCGGTATAGCGGTCGCGGCCCGACAGGCCTTCGACCGAGTGAATGAACCAGCGCGCCAGCGCCGGCTGGCGCGGATTGGCATAGGAAAGCTCGGGAAAAGGTCGTTCGCGCAATTTCAACTTGAGCATAGGGGCTCGTTACAAGGTCGGCGTGACAGGGATATGAAAATGGCGGTGGATCGCTCCACCGCCATTTGGTCGAAACTATGCCAATCAGGCCGCGCGTTTGCGCCGGCGGTCGGGTGTAACAGCTTCCTCGGTCAGTTGCGCGATCGCCTGGTCAAGGCCAAGCGATTCCTGGTCGCGCGAGCCCAGTCGGCGCATGTTGACCGTCTGCTCTTCCGCTTCGCGCTTGCCGCAGACGAGGATGACCGGAACCTTGGCCAGGCTGTGCTCGCGGACCTTGTAGTTGATCTTCTCGTTGCGCAGATCCGCTTCCGCCAACAGCCCAGCGGCCTTGAGCTTTGTCACCACCTCGGTCGCATAGTCGTCGGCATCCGACGTGATCGTCGCCACCACCACTTGCAGCGGCGCGAACCACAGCGGGAAATGGCCGGAATAGTTCTCGATCAGGATGCCGAGGAAGCGCTCCATCGAGCCGCAGATGGCGCGGTGAACCATGACAGGCTGCTTCTTCTCGGAATCCGAGCCGATATAGAAGGCGCCAAACCGCTCCGGCAGGTTGAAATCGACCTGCGTCGTGCCGCACTGCCATTCGCGGCCGATGGCATCCTTCAGCACATATTCGAATTTCGGCCCGTAGAAGGCGCCCTCACCCGGATTGATCGAAGTCTTGATGCGATTGCCGGACCGTGTCCTGATCGTCTCCAGCACGCCGCCCATGATCGCCTCGGCGTGATCCCACGCCTCGTCGGTACCGACGCGTTTGTCCGGCCGCGTCGAGAGCTTGACGCTGATTTCGTCGAAACCGAAATCAGCATAGGTCGACAGGACCAGATCGTTGATGCGCAGGCATTCCGCCGCCAATTGCTCCTCGGTGCAGAAGATGTGCGCATCGTCTTGCGTAAAACCGCGCACGCGCATCAGCCCGTGCAGCGCGCCGGATGGTTCGTAACGGTGGACGTTGCCGAATTCCGCAAGTTTGACAGGCAGATCGCGATAAGACTTCAACCCATGCTTGAAAATCTGCACATGGCCCGGGCAGTTCATCGGCTTCAGAGCGAAAACCCGGTCGTCATCGGTATCGTCGCCGGCCACCGTCACCTTGAACATGGCGTCGCGATACCATCCCCAATGGCCTGACGTCTCCCACAGGCTCTTGTCGAGAACCTGCGGCGCGTTGACCTCCTGATAGCCCTGCTCGTCGAGGCGGCGGCGCATGTAGTTGACCAGGTTCTGGAACATCTTCCAGCCCTTGGCGTGCCAGAAGACGACGCCAGGCCCCTCTTCCTGGAAATGGAACAGGTCCATCTCGCGGCCGATCTTCCTGTGGTCGCGCTTCTCGGCCTCCTCCAGCATCGTCTGATAGGCTTCGAGCTGCGCCTGATCAGCCCAGGCCGTGCCGTAGATGCGGGTCAGCATCGGATTGTTCGAATCGCCGCGCCAATAGGCGCCGGCCACCTTCATCAGTTTGAAGGCGTTGCCGATCTGCCCCGTCGAGGCCATGTGCGGGCCACGGCAAAGATCGAACCAGTCGCCCTGCGCGTAGATCTTGAGATCCTGATCCTCGGGAATGGCGTCGATCAGTTCCAGCTTGTAGCGTTCGCCCTTGTCGGCAAACACTTTCTTCGCCTTGTCGCGCGACCAGACTTCCTTGGTGAACGGCTTGTTGCGCGAAATGATCTCGCGCATCTTCTTCTCGATCACGGGAAAATCGTCAGGCGTGAACGGCTCGTTGCGGGCGAAGTCGTAGTAAAACCCGTTCTCGATCACCGGCCCGATGGTCACCTGCGTTCCCGGCCACAATTCCTGCACGGCTTCCGCCAACACATGTGCGGCGTCGTGACGGATCAGTTCGAGTGCGCGCGGGTCGTCGCGGGTGACGATCTCGACCTTGCCGGATTTGCCAAGCGGATCGCTGAGATCGCGGACGGTGCCGTCGATCGCATAGGCGACCGCCTTCTTGGCCAGCGATTTTGAGATCGATTCGGCGAGGCCCGCACCGGTCATCGCCGCGTCGTATTCGCGGACGGAGCCATCGGGAAATGTCAGGGAAACGGAATTCAGCATGTATATCTCCTATCCAGTCCCGCAAACGAGCGCGGGTGGTTGAAATGCATGTCGCCCAAAAGTGTGTGGACGGTTTTGGGGTTACGACATGCAAAGAGTAGGCCGGATGCGTCCGGCAGCGGCTGTCTTTTATGGACAGATTCCGCCGCCGTAAAGCCCGGCTCAAATGTCAGACTTCATTTGATGAGCAGCGGCAGGTCCTTCAGGAACGCGGCTCGGGTCTTGAGGCCTTTGGGCATATCGGTCCGATCGGTGTCGACGACAAGGCGCGCAAAGACGATCTGGCGGCCATCCTTGTTCGCCCAGCCGACGAACCACCCAAGCGAGCGCTTATCCTGAACCTTGTCGGCATCGTTGCGCAGCCTAGTGCTTCCGGTCTTGCCCTGCACCGTCCAGCCTCCGGCCTGGAAGGTCGGGATGATGGCTGATGTCATGTCGTAGGCCCTGGCCGAGACAGGCAGCTTGCGGGCCAGCAGCTTGCGCAGGAAATCGACCTGCTCGACCGGCGTGATCTTGAGCGAGGAGTTTATCCAGGATTGGGTCAAACCATCATTCTTGCCGGGATTGCCGGAAACATCGGCATTGCCGTAGCCGAATTTGGAGACATAGCCAGCCAATTTTTCCGGCCCGAGCCGACTGGTGATTTCACGGGAGAACCAGACGATCGAATCCCGTTCCCAGATCACCGGATCGACGGTCTTCTGGTCCCGCTTCACCGCCTTGAACTCCGGCTTGTAGTCCCACGCCGGCGTATGCTCGTCGCTCAGGATCCCGCTGTCATAGCCGATCAGCGACAGCGGCACCTTGAACGTCGAGGCCGGGCTGAACCGCTGGTCGCACACTCCGTCCTGGTAAAGCGTCTTGCCGCTCGCCGCATCGGCGATCACCGTGCACTGCAAATCCCCCAGCGGCGCCGATTGCGCGCGCAGCGGAAATCCCAGCAGCCAGGCGAGCAGGAACAGAATCCCGGCAAAGATGAAGGGAAGACGGTCGAAATTGCGCATTTTCTGCTCGCTCCAGAAGGGGGTTCGCGAGCGGCTTAGCGGGGTCTCTTGTCTCGATTTTGTCTCAAATGCGCAGTCTTTGTGCAGGCTGTTGTTAACCCTACCGGATCGTAAACCTGCTATTCTCCCCGGCCATCATTCCTGCGCTTTGTCGCGCTTGCTGCCGATCCGCCAGTACCGCCAGGGCATGAACCAGAGATAGCGATCCGCAAGCGCCTCCGGCACCAGGTCTATGCCATGCGTGCCGAATGGCCCGCAGCGCAGCACGCGGAAGAATCCCATCCAGCCGCCGGCCCACAGACCATGGCGGGCGATCGCCTCATGCGCATATTCCGAACAGGTCGGCAGATGCCGGCAGGAATTGCCGACAAAGCCCGACAGCGTCAGCTGGTAGAGGCGCACGAGCGACGTGCCGAGGAGACGGCCTGGCGTCTTGCGCCAGGGGCCGGGCCAGTTGCGGCCGCGTTTTTGCGACCCGTCTATATGCGCATGCCCATGCTGGTCGCGCACCACAGTCTCCGTATCGCGTTTCCCAGGCGATAGATGTGGACTTCCGCCGGAGAACGCAATCCCCGCTCCTTCCGCGCCCCCGCCATCACGGACGGGAACGGCGAGACGGCTGCCTGTCAGCCGACGGCGCCCAGCGGCCACGACTGGCCGGCTCCTCGCGGCGCTTTGAATACTGCTTTTCGTCACGCCATTGAAACGTCGCGATCCGCATGACATCGCCAAAAATGTTCAGCAACTGGATCATGGTCGGTCTCCTTTGACATGGATTAGACCGCCGCTGGCCTTCGCCTTCAAACGAGTATAATTTCCACTTCGGATAATCCTGGGTTATGCGAAATGAAGCGTGGGCGCCTGCCGCTGACGGCATTGAGGAGCTTCGAGGCGGCGGGCCGGCATCTGAGCTTCAGCCGGGCGGCCGAGGAGCTTTTCGTCTCGCAGGCGGCGATCAGCCGGCAGATCCGCGAGCTCGAAATCTTCCTGCATCGACCCTTGTTCGAACGTCACCATCGACGAGTCGAACTGACCGACACCGGCCGGCGTCTGCTGGATCAGCTTGTCAGAAGTTTCGACGCCATCGATACCTTGCTTGGCGATCTGGTGGCGACACCGGCGCAGTCCGTGGTCCGTGTCAGTGTCGAGCCGTCGCTTGCCTCCGTGTGGCTGGTGCCCCGGCTCAACCGCTTTCGCCAATTGCGGCCCGACATCGACGTCTCTCTCGAGGTCGATCCAAGGCTGATCGAGTTCCGCAGCGATCAGCCGGAGCTTGCCTTGCGCTTCAGCGCGCATGCCGACTCGTGGCCGCGCAGCCAGGCCGAGCGGCTTGCCTCGACGGTCGATTCGCCGGTCCTGTCGCCGGCGCTGCTTGCTTCTGGCCCTGCCCTCAGGAAGCCAATCGATCTTGGCCGCTACACGCTTTTGCACGAGGAGAATCGCCAGGGCTGGGTGCGCTGGTTCGAAGCGGCCGGCGTGCCCGCCGACGCCGTGCCCGCGCGCGGGCCGATGCTGGCGGATGCGTCGCTTTCAAAGCAGGCCGCCTTGCTCGGACATGGCGTGGCATTGGGCGATCTGTTGCAGATCGGCGGGGAAATCGCATCCGGCGCGCTGGTCAAGCCGTTCGACATCGACGTCGCATCCGGCGCCTATTGGCTGGTGGCCAGAAACCTGCACGACCTCTCGGAGCCGGCCGCCGCGTTCGCCGACTGGCTCAGAAGTGAATTTGCCGAAAGCAGGCGGGCGCTGGAAGCGCAGGCTTAAACCCTTCTGGCCCGGTTCCTGTCCAGCCAAATGCCAAGCCGTGGCAACAAAGATTTTGGGCGCCTGCGCGAAGCCTGCGCACCGTGGACGGCCAAATCCCAAGGTCAGGCCGCTTCTTCGGCGCGCTTCTTCTCGATCTGGCCGATCGCGTCGACCACGGCATCGAAAGTCAGCATGGTCGAAGCGTGCCGCGCCTTGTAGTCGCGCACCGGCTCCAAATATCTGAGATCCGCAAAGCGGCCGTCCGGCGGGGCGCCATTTTCCTTGAGCATCTTCAGCATGGTGTCGCGCACCGCGCGCAATTCCTCGGCACTCGCGCCGACGACATGCTGCGCCATGATCGATGACGACGCCTGGCCGAGCGCGCAGGCCTTCACGTCATGGGCAAAATCCGTGACGACGCCGTCCTGCATCTTGAGGTCGACGGTGACGGTCGAACCGCATAGCTTGGAGTGCGCCTTGGCGGTCGCGTCAGGACGATCGAGACGGCCGATGCGGGCGATGTTTCCGGCAAAACCGAGAATTTTCGCGTTGTAGACGTCGTTTATCATAATTTTCCAATCCGTCGCCGCCAAGCGAACAGCGATTGCCGCTGTCGTGTCTTCCTTTCGCTCGCTATGACCTTATATAATGCTGGCAGTCCGGTATCGACAAGAACGACGAAAGCCAATGTCCTTGCCGGGAAGTTCACGCCGCTTACGGGGCTGGAAACGGGGCGAGTTTCCGACACCGAAAGGTCGTGGTCCGTTCAACTCGTTCCTCCGCCGAGAGGGACTACGGGAGACGCCTTTATGGATGCCGTCATCAAGAAGCTCATGCCACAGTCAGCCTATATGGAAAAGCCGGTCACCGACCGGCCAAGCGAAGCCGAAGTCGAAGCCGCCGTGCGCACGCTTTTGCGCTGGACCGGCGACAATCCGGACCGCGAAGGGTTGGTCGACACGCCGAAGCGGGTGGCAAAGGCCTTTCGCGAAATGTTCGGTGGTTACGACATGTGCCCGGCCGACGAGCTCGGCCGCACCTTCGAGGAGGTCGCCGGCTACGATGACCTGGTGATCGTCAAGGACATCACATTCCATTCGCATTGCGAGCACCATATGGTGCCGATCATCGGCAAGGCGCATGTCGGATATCTTCCGGACGGCAAGGTCGTCGGCCTGTCCAAGATCGCACGCGTCGTCGATATCTTCGCCCACCGCCTGCAAACCCAGGAGGCGCTGACGGCGCAGATCGCCGGCGTCATCCAGGACGTGCTCAATCCGCGCGGCGTCGCCGTCATGATCGAGGCCGAGCACATGTGCATGGCCATGCGCGGCATCCGCAAGCAGGGATCAACCACGCTGACCTCGACCTTCACCGGCGTTTTCAAGGACACGCCCGAAGAGCAGGTCCGTTTCGTCACCATGGTGCGCGGCGGCGGGGTCTGATCGGCCCTCGCCGGCCATCAAAACAAGGACCGGCGATGTCGGCACTGGAATTTCCAAAAGCTCCGTCGGACAAGAAGGCTCTCGAGGAAGGCGCGGTGTTTTCGCCGCGCTTCGATGCAGCCGGGCTGGTCACGGTCGTCGTGACAGACGCCGCGGACGGCATGCTGTTGATGGTTGCGCATATGAACGCGCAAGCACTGGCGCTGACGCTTGAGACCGGCATCGCCCACTACTGGTCGCGCTCGCGCAGCGCGCTTTGGAAAAAGGGCGAAACATCAGGCAATTTTCAGCATGTCGTCGAGATGCTCACGGATTGTGACCAGGATGCCATATGGTTGCGCGTCAAAGTGTTGGGCCACGACGCAACCTGTCACACTGGCCGGCGTTCATGCTTTTATCGGACGGTGGGGCTGGTCGACGGCAAAGGGACGCTTGCCATCGACGGCAGCAAGCCGCTGTTCGATGCAGAAAACACGTATCGGAAACCAACAGCTTGAACCTTCTGCCTGACACCAACGACACAGATTCATCATTTCGATACGCCCCGCTCGTATAGTAGCCTCGGGACAAGGGAGATCATGATGCTCGAGTGGGCGTCATTGCGTAACAGACCAGATGTCAGGGAGGCCAACGGCCTGTCCTCGTCAGGCGGCGCGTCCGAAACGAACTCCCAGAAGAAAACAGGCATTTCGCTCGCCTTGGGTGGCGGGTGCGCCCGTGGCTGGGCGCATATCGGCGTGCTGCGCGCGCTGGATGAAGCCGGCATCGAAGTATCGATGATCGCCGGCACCTCGATCGGCGCGCTGGTCGGCGGCTGCTATCTCGCCGGCAAACTGGACGAGCTCGAAGAATTCGCCCGCAGCCTGACCAAGCGCCGCATCTTCGGCCTGCTCGATCTCAATTTGCGCGGCAGCGGCCTGTTCGGCGGCATGAAACTCGATGCAAGGCTGCGCGAGCACATGGCCGGCATTCGTTTCGAGGACCTTGCCAAGCCGTTCGTCGCGGTCACTTCCGAAATCCGCACCGGCCACGAAATCTGGCTGTCGAGCGGCTCATTGATTACCGCCATGCGCGCCTCTTATGCGCTTCCCGGCGTGTTCGAGCCGGTGAATTGCAACGGCCGCGTGCTGGTCGACGGCGCTCTGGTCAACCCCGTACCGGTTTCGGTCTGCCGCGCCTACGAGCAGCCGCTCGTCGTGGCGGTCAACCTTCACTATGACCTGTTCGGCCGTGCCGCCGTCATCAAGCACAGCGCTGGCGAACTGGTCGTCGAAAAGGACGCGCCGAGGGCCGGACATGGCGATCCCGAACACCAGTCGCATCAGACCCGGCTCGGCATCACCGGCGTCATGGTCGAGGCCTTCAACATCATCCAGGACCGCATTTCGCGCGCAAGACTTGCCGGCGATCCGCCAGACATGTCGCTGCAGCCGAAGCTCAGCCATATCGGCCTGACCGAGTTCCACCGCGCCGACGAGGCGATCAATCTCGGCTATCAGGCGACGATGGCGCAGATCGGCGAACTGACCCGGCTGCAGACAGTTCTCGCCTGATCAAAACCTACGCACGAGCCGCATCGGTGATACGAAACTGAACGGTGCGGTTGCCGTTCCAGTAATTCCCTGAGAGCGAACCGGCGACGTGGATTGTCTTGCCCCGGTTCTTGAACAGGAATTCGCCAAGCGCGGTATCGACGGCGCGAAAGGCGATCGCCTGGATCCGGCCGCCGCTTTCCGATTGCAGCTCGACGCGGATGTGATTGGTGCCGACCGGCCGCGCATCGGCCAACCGGTGGCGCGGCAACGCGAAAACAGGGGCCACGTGCCCGGCACCGAACGGTCCGGCTTGTTCCAGCGCGTCGAGCAGGCTGAGTGTCGCGCCTTCAGCGGCAAGCGCACCGTCTATGGCCAGGCTTTCCTCGCCCTGCAGGCGAAACACGTCGGCTGCCGCCCGCTCTTCGAAAAACGCCCTGAGCTCACCAAGCCTCGCCCGCTCGACGGTGATGCCCGCCGCCATGCCATGCCCGCCACCCTTGACGATCAGACCGGCAATGGCCGCCTCGCGCACCAGCCGGCCGAGGTCGAAACCCGAGACCGAGCGGCCCGAGCCGGTGCCGATGCCGTTGGCGTTGAAGGCGATGGCGAAGGCCGGCCGGCGGGCATGATCCTTCAGCCGTGAGGCGAGCAAACCGACGATGCCCGGATGCCAGCTGTTGCTGGCGGTGACGACGATAGCCGGGCCATTGCCGCCGGCGAGCTCCGCATCGGCCTCGGCGCGCGCCGCCGCGAGCATCTCCTGCTCCATCAGCTGCCGTTCCTGGTTGAGCCGGTCGAGCGTCTCGGCAA
>NZ_RZQT01000048.1:0-43407 GCF_003998485.1 Mesorhizobium sp. M7A.F.Ca.CA.001.04.2.1 | reverse complement strand
CTGCAGCAGGAACTTGATGATGGCGTTCATGTCGCCCGACTGGCGAGCAAGATCGGTCATCACCACAGCGCCATAGGTGCCGTCGACCAGCTTGTCGCAATCGGCCGCCTTCTCGCCGCCGCCGGTGGTGACCAGGAACACCTTGCCGTCGAGTTTGGCATCGCGGATCGCGGCGGACGCGCCGGTGGCGTCGCCATCCCAGAAATCGATGATCGAGCAGATATCCGGGTTCTGCTGCAGCATCGTCGTCGTCACGTTGCGCGAGGTCGTCGCATCCCAGTTGGAATCGGGCTTGGCCACCACCTTGAAGTCGGGATTCTTGTCCAGCACCTTCATGATGCCGGCATACTGATAGAGGCTGGAGGAGTTCGCCTGGTCACCCTGCACAAGGCCGATCTTCTTCGACGAGTTCGGGCCGCAGCCCTTGATCGCCGCTTCGGCCTCGAGCTGGCCAAGCCGGTCCCAGTCACTGCCGATAAAGGCGTCGGCCGGGAAGTTGGCGGGATTGTCGACCAGGATGACATAGGTGCCGGCGGCCTGCGCCTTCTTCATCAGCTTGGAATAGGAGTTGAGGTCCGGCGCGTGGATGATTAGCACATCCGGCCTGGTGTCCGAGGAGATGGCGTCCGTGATCGCCTGCGCGCCGGCATCGACGACCCAGTTCGGGTCGCGCGTCTCGAACACGCCGCCCCAGGCCTCGACTTCGGTCTTCAGATAGTGCGCCCAGCCCTGCGCCAGGTCGAAGCCCATTGCCAGAGGCACCAGCATGACGCGCTTGCCCTTGAGCGCCTGCGCGTACGCAGCCGGGCCCGGATCGTCGGCGGCGAAGGTTGGCGCCACGAAGGCGGTGACAGCGAGCGCCGTGGCGGCGGCCATGAGTGTCTTGATCAGTTTCATGTCGGATCCTTTTGCTTTGGTCGTTGTTATCAGCGGCCGGCCCCAACCGTCCGCCGCAGTTCAGGTCTAAATGTCGCCCTGCTGGGCGGTCTGCTCGTCACGTGGATTGATGATGCCGTCGACGATGATGGCGCCGAGCAGGATCGCTGCCTTGATCAGGTTCTGGTAGAGCAGCGGAATGTCGATGATGGTCATGGCGTTGAGCAGGATGCCGATCAGTGCCGCACCGACCAGCACGTTGCGCACCCCGCCGCGCCCGCCGGACAGGCCGATGCCGCCGATAACCGCCACCAGCACGATATCGTAGAGCAGCGTCGAATTGACGACGCGGGTATTGATCGAATGCAGGCTGGCCGCCGTCAGCAGGCCGGCGACCAGTGCGACGAAGGCGGAAAGCACATAGCGCAGCACCAGCATCGGCCGCACCGGCATGCCGATGTTGCGGGCGGCCACCGGATTATCGCCGGCGAAATAGATATAGCGGCCCCATTTGGTGTAGCGCAGGAACAGGAAGAACAGGAAGGCCAGCCCTGCGAAGACGAAAACCTCGATGGGAATGTCGAGGAAGCGCAGGCCACCGAGCAACTCGACCCAATGGCCCTGCGGCACCGGCACGGCATCCTGCGTGATCAGTTGCGAGCGTACATAGCCGAAGACGAAGGAGCCTGTCGCCAGCGTCACGAAGATCGCCGGCACGTCGGCATAGGCGACGAGAAAACCATTGAGCAGGCCGATGGCCAGCACACCGGCCAGCACATAGGCGAAGGCAAGCCCGTCCGGCGTCCCCGAATTCAGCAGTTGCAGGTACCAGGCGACCGACATCGCCATGATCGCGACGGCAGAGAGGTCGATGCCGCGGCCGATGATGACCACGGCCATGCCGAGCGCAAGGATGCCCAGCACCGACACGGAGCGGACGATGGCGACGAGATTGTTGGGGTCGATGAAGCCTGGCAGGCCTATAGCCGCTGCAACGAACAGCACCACGGCGATGGCAAAGACAATGCCTTCCTGGTTCAGGCTCCTGAAATTTGGCCAGCCGATGGTGTTCATGTCTGCGTTTGCCCCGATGGCAGCGCTGCCATCCCTGGAAAGAACGCTAATCGGCCCAACGCCGGTTCGTCAAATGAATCCGCGCCCGGAACCCAGGCCGGCTGCGATATTTATCGAGTGGACGCATCGATTACCGAAGCTGGCGCAATGCGCGGAAAACTCTGCGCTTTTGGCAATTGGTTGCGCCATTGCGGCCGCACGCGAAAGCGCTGCACCAAGGCAAAGGGACAGGACGGAATTTATCTCCGCATCAGGCGGAAAAATCGATCTGAATTTCCCGGCGAGTGCCCGGAAACCTCCGCGCCCGCACATGGCGGGAGCACGAGAAAACGCAACGCCGCCACCAGCCCGATGGCGCCGATCACCAGAAAGGCTACTCGAAAATCCACAAGATCGAGAGCGGGGCGATCCCTGACGATCTGCGACAGATTAAGGATCGCCGCCGCCACCGCGACGCCAAACAGCATCGCCACCTGCTGCAGCATCGAGGACAGCGTCGCCGCGGAGCTTCGTTGCGACGCATCGATGTCGGCGAAGGCCAGCGTGTTAAGGGCGGTGAACTGCATCGAGCGCGACAGGCCGGCAATCAGCATCAGCGCCACCACCAGCGCTTGCGGCGTCTGCGGCGAGATCGCTCCGCAAGCCATGATCGAGGCCGAGGCGATGATGCCGTTGACGACCATCACTGAGCGGAAACCGAAACGGCGCAGCGTCGGCGTGGTCACCGTCTTCATGCCGAGATTGCCAAGGAAATAGGCCAGGATCATCAAGCCGGCATCGACAGGCGAAAGGCCGAAGCCAACCTGGAACAGCAGCGGCAGCAGGAACGGCGTGGCGTTGATCGCCACCCGGAAAATGGTGCCGGCGGCAAGCGTCGAGATGGCGAAGGTCAGCACCTTGAACGAGGAGAGATCGAGCAGCGGATGCGGCGCGCGCCTGAGATGGCGCACCGCCAGCCAGCCGAGGACGATGCCGGCTACGATCAGCAGCGCTGTCGGCAGCACGCCGTCCTCGGGATGCGCGATACGCTCGAGACCGTAGAGCAGCAAGGCAAGTCCCGCCGATGTCAGGAAAAAACCGGGCCAGTCGAGCGGCTTGGGGTCGGCCTCGCGGTCACCTGGGATGAAACGGGCGACCAGCGCCAGCCCGATCACGCCGAGCGGGATGTTGATGAAGAAATTCCAGTGCCAGGACAGATAGGTGGTGATGAAGCCGCCGAGCACCGGCCCGACCACCGGCGCAAACAGTGCTGGCCAGGTGATCAGCGCCGTGGCGTTGAGCAGTTCGGATTTCGGCGCATTGCGCAGGACGAGAATGCGCCCAACCGGCGTCATCAGCGCGCTGCCGAGCCCTTGCACGACACGTGCGGCGACGAACTGGGTCAGGGTTTGCGAGAGGCCGCAGGCGAGCGAAGCCAGGGTGAACAGGACGATCGCCAGCAGGAAGATGTTGCGCGCCCCGAACCGGTCGGCGAGCCAGCCCGACAGCGGCACGAACACCGCCATGGTCAGCATGTAAACGGTGATGCCGATGCTCATCGCCACCGGCGACACGCCGAAGGAGGCGCCCATCTGCGGCAGCGATGTCGAGATGATCGTCGAATCCAGCAACTGCATGAAAAAGGCGATGGCGACGATCAACGCCACGCGCCGCGCATGGGTGGCCGTTTCGGACAAGGTTGCGATCTCGGGAATGGCAGTCATGACGGAACCGGTTTGAACAGCATCTCCCCGGCGACGTCCAGAGACGTCGCAACAAACTTTCGTGTGCCGCCATGGCCTGCTATGGAATGGATGGGGCCGTCGAGGAGAGTATACGCGTAACATGAAGCCCATCTACATCGACTACCTCAATGCCCTCGATATCGATGCCCTTGCCATGACCGATGGCGAAATCATCGCCGCCGTCGAGGCTGGCCTGGTGGCGCAAGGCAAGGGCCAGACGGTGATCGAACCGCGCGTCCATCTCGAGCCGGACCCGTCCTTCCACGGCCATTTCAACGTGTTGCGCGGCTACGTCGCGCCGCTCGACACGGCCGGCGTCAAGATCGTCGGCGACTATGTCGACAATTACCTGCATGGCCTGCCTTCCGAATTCGGCATCCTCAACCTGTTCGACCCGCGCACCGGCGCGCCGCGCGCCATCCTCGACGCCACCGTCATCACCGACATGCGAACCGGCGCCGTCACCGCCATCGGCGCCAGGCATCTGGCGCGCAAGAATTCCAAGGTGCTGGCCCATATCGGCGCGCGCGGCACCGCCTACTGGAATGTGCGCCTGCTCGACCATCTCTTCGACTTCGACGAGATTCGCGTCCATTCGCGCCGCCCGGAAAGCCGCGACGGTTTTGCCGCCGGACTCTCCGCCGATCTCGGCAAGACGGTCACAGCGGTGGCCGACTGGAAAAGCTGCATCGAGGGCGCCGACATCGTCGTCGAGGCCTCGCGGCTGCCGGAGCCGCAGCCGTTGCTGAAGACCGAATGGATCAAGCCCGGCGCGCTGGTCGTGCCCTATGGCACGATGAGCGCGGTGGAACTGTCGTTGACTGACATAATGCAGAAAATGGTCGTCGACGATTGGGGCCAGTGCAAGGGCGGCAAGTTCGGCTCGCTACGCGCCCATGTCGAGACCGGGCGGCTGAGCGAGAAGACGCTGCATGCCGAGCTCGGCCAGATCGCCGCCGGCCTGAAAGTCGGGCGCGAAAGCGACGACGAAACGATCCTGTTCTGGCATCGTGGCCTGTCGCTGTCTGATATCGCGTTGGGCAAGGCGATGCTGGCCAAGGCGCAGGCGCAAGGCATCGGCCAGAGACTGCGCTTCGCATGAGCGCGCTCGTCCTCACCGGAACCGGCGTCGGCGTCGGCGATGTCGCTGCGGTCGCCCGCGATGGGCGCAAGGTGGAGATCGGACCCGATGTCATCGGCAGGCTTGAGAAGGCACGAAGAGTGCTCGACCAGGCTGCAGCGTCCGGCCAGCAGATCTATGGCTTGAACACCGGGCTCGGCGCCAATCTCGGCACTGCTGTAGAGGGCGATGCCGGAGCCTTCCAGCGCCAGTTGCTGGAGGGACGCAGCGGCGCCGTCGGCGAAGGATTGCCGGTCGATGCCGTGCGGGCAAGCATGGCCGCGCGTGCAGCGATGCTGTCGGTTGGCGGATCCGGCCTTTCGTCTTCCGTCTTCGTTGCTTTGCTCGACGCGCTCAATGCCGGCGTCCATCCCGTCATGCCCTCGCTCGGTTCGATCGGAGCCGGCGACCTGGTGCTGATGACGGCACTCGCCCGCATGCTCACCGGCGAAGGCGAAGCCGACTATCAGGGCCGTCGCATACCGGCGGCCAAGGCGCTGATGATGGCGCGCCTCGCCCCGATCAGCCTGGCGCCCAAGGACGGGCTATCGCTGATCAACGCATCGGCGGTTTCCGCCGGCAGCGGCGCACTTGCAGTGACGGATGCCCTCACTGCCCTGGCCCAGCAACAGCATGCCGGGGCTTTGACCATGGAAGGTTTTGGTGCCAACCGCACCATCCTCGACCCGCGCCTGCATATGGCGCGCCCGGCAGCCGGCCAGCAGGAAGCAGCCAAGGTGCTGCACAATCTGCTCGTCCGAGACGACGCGCCGGCACCGACCACCTTGCAGGACCCGCTGTCGATCCGCTGCATGTCGTCGGTCCATGGCGCACTGATCGAGGCGATCGGCCAGGCGAGACAGGCTGTCGAGATCGAGCTCAACGCCGCCGCCGACAACCCGCTGGTGCTGGGCGATGATGAACTGGTACTGTCGACCGGCAATTTCCACACCGCCGCACTGGCGCTCGCCTTTGAGACGCTCGGCCTGGCGATCGCCCAATGTGCCGCGGCCAGTGCCGCGCGCTTCATCCAGCTCACCGGTTCGGGCCGCAATGGCCTACCGAAATATCTGTCGCCGGTCGGCGGCGCCTCCGCCGGCTTTGTACCGCTACAGAAGACAGTGACCTCGATCCTGGCCGCCATCCGCCATAAGGCCAATCCGGTGATGCTCGACTTTCTGGCCGTGTCGGAGGGCGTCGAGGATCACGCCACGCAGACACCTCTGGCGGTTGCGAAATGCGCAGGGATGATCGCGCTGTGGCGGTGGCTGATCGCCTTCGAATTGATGGCCGCCGCGCAGGCCGTCGACCTGCGTGACGGCTTCACACTGGCGCCGCGCACGGCCGCACTTCACGCGGTGATACGCGCTCTCGTCCCCATGCTGAAAGAGGACCGGCCGCTCGGTATCGACGCCGAAGCGCTCTACGCCGCGCTCGCCGGCGGAAATTGGCCGGCCTGACGCGGCTTCTCAGAAGGCGACGGTCTTGTGGCCGTTAAGCATAACGCGGGCTTCGAGATGCAGCTTGACGGCGCGCGCCAGTACCCGGCTTTCTATGTCGCGCCCGACGGCGACGAAATCCTCGGCGCTCATCGCATGGGTGACGCGTTCGGTCTCCTGATCGATGATCGGGCCCTCGTCGAGGTCGGAGGTGACGTAATGCGCCGTCGCACCGATCAGCTTGACGCCGCGGTCGAAAGCCTGGTGGTACGGCTTGGCGCCCTTGAAGCTCGGCAGGAACGAATGGTGGATGTTGATCGCCCGTCCGAACAGCCGGTCCGACAGACCTTTTGAAAAGACCTGCATGTAGCGCGCCAGGATGACCAGTTCGGCCCCTGTCCGCTGCACCAGGTCCAGCAGCTTCTGTTCCTGTTCGGCCTTGTTCTCCTTGGTGGTCGGCCAATGGTGGTAGGGAATGCCCTCCAGCTCGGCGAAGCGGCGGGCATCCTCGTGGTTGGAGACGACGGCTGCAACCTCCGCGTTCAGCCAGCCGACCCTGATCTGGTACAGCAGATGGAGAAGCGCGTGGTCGAACTTGGAGACCATGACGATGATCTTCGGGCGGCGTCCCTGATCGACCAGCGCGGTCTTCATGCCGAAGCGATCGACGCTTGATTCCAGGGCCCGCTCCAGACTGTCCCCGGTCGAGCCTAACGGGCTGATGAAGGCGATCCGCATGAAAAAGCGATTGGTCTGCCGGTCCCAGAACTGGCTGCTTTCGGCGATGTTGGCGCCGTTCGCGGCAAGCTCCGCCGTGACGGCGGCGACGATCCCCGGCCGATCCTCGCAGGAAAGCGTGAGAATATGAACCGGCGCGGCCTCGTCCGTCGCATCATTGCCTTGAGATTTCACGCCCCGTCGACCCTCTTCATGAACAGGCTGAGTTCAGCCGGATCCATATGCACCACATGCCTGTCTTCGGGGTAGGCGAGACTGTTCACGTCGGCAACATATTCCGAAAACGCGGCGATACGCTCGGCCTGCAAACGATCATATTCGGCGGCGAAATTGCGATACACCTTGGAATGACGGGGCATGTGGCCACGGTTCTGGCCGAGAATGTCGTCGGCGAACAGATATTGCGCATCGCAACCGGTACCCGCTCCCATCGACAGCATGATCAGCGACGTCCGCTCCGAGATCGCCTTGGCCACCTCGACCGGCACCACCTCGATCTCGGCGCCGATGGCGCCTGCGGCCTCCAGCTGCTTCACCGCCGCGAAGACCTCCATGGCGGTGTCGGCGGTCTTGCCGACCGCCTTGAAGCCGCCAGTCCAGGTCGCCCGTGACGGGATCAGCCCGACATGGCCGATCACCGGGATATTGTCATCGGCCATCCGCTTGATCGTGGCATAGCCGGCGCTGCAATAGACCGCGTCGGCGCCGGCCTTGTAGAGCCGGAAGGCCCAGCGCACGAAATCGTCCGCCGTGCCGATCTCGTAGAAATTGTCGCCCGGCATGGTGAACAGGCTAGGCGCCGCGTCGCGGTACTCAGGGTTGAGCACCAATTCGGGCGGCACCGAGACGATGTCGACCCCTGCGCGCTCCGCGGCCTCGGCCTCGTCCATCGTCAGCACACGCAGCATGGTCAGCTGTCGCTTGCCCTTCATGGCGCGCAAATCCGCCACCGTCGGTCTTTTTCGGCTCATCAAAAGGGTTCCCTCAGTTGCATTCGGCGGCAGGTCAGCCGATCTGGATCATCACTTTGCCAGCCTCGACCTTCACTGGATAGGTGGCGAGATTGACGCATACCGGTGCGCCTCGAGCCACGCCCGTCTTGTAGTTGAAGCGGCCATTGTGCTTGGGGCATTCGATGATGTCGTCCATCACCAGCCCATCGGCCAGATGCGCCTTCTCATGCGTGCAGTACCCGTCGGTTGCGAAGTACTCGTCATCGGGACTGCGATAGATGGCGAAGGTACGGCCGCCATGATCGAAGCGGATGACATCCTCTTCCTCGACATCGTCAACGCCACACGCTTCAACCCAGTCGGCCATCTGCTTCTCCCCTATTCCGCCGCAGCCGGAACGGTCAGTGCATGGAATTCGTCCCGATACGGCCGCGCCGTCGGCGGCAATTCACGTTTGAGGAAATAATCCTCGTACTGAAGCTGCTTCAGCAGCACCGGCCAGACCTCGCGATAGGCATGCCACATCGAAGGGTTCGGCTCGGGCAGATCGTGCTTGATCAATTCGTGCAGCCTCGGCAGCGCGTGATAGGGCACCATCGGGAACATGTGATGTTCGACATGATAGTTCATGTTCCAATAGATGAAGCGGCTGATCGGGTTCATGTAGACGGTGCGCGTGTTCAGCCGGTGGTCGGTGACATTGTCGGCCAGCCCGATATGCTGCAGCAGGCCGGTCAGCACCATGTGCCAGCTGCCGTAGAGGCGCGGCAGGCCGATCAGCACCAGCGGCAGGAACGACCACAGATAAAGCGCCAGCCCGATCGCCCCGACATAGATGGCGACATGCCAGCGCGCGGCTGTGACCACCTTGTGAAGCTCCATCTCGGGAATAAAGCTTTTCTCGTCCGGCGAGATGCTGCCGAACGCATTGCGCACCAGCGTCGGCAGCGAATAGCGGAAATCGAGAACACCGGTGAAGGCGAGTGCGGCGCGCAGCAGGTCCGGCGGACGCATCACCGCGATCTCGGCGTCGCGGCCGACGATGATCGTGTCGGTGTGGTGGCGGGCATGGCTCCAGCGCCAGGTCACCGGATTGCGCATCAGCATGAAGCTGGCGATCTGGTAGACGGCATCGTTCATCCAGCGTGTGCGGAAGGCGGTGCCGTGGCCGCACTCGTGCCAGCGCGAGTCGCTGGACGAGCCGTAGAGCACGCCATAGACGAGCAGAAACGGCACCACCCACCACGTGCCCCAGAACCAGGCGATCCCGGCGGCGGAACCCAATATGGCAACGATCCAGATGATCGTGTCGCGGATCGCCGGGCCGTCCGAGCGCTGCATCAGCTCTTTCATCGCCTTGCGCGGCACATCGGTGTGATACCACTCGGCCGAGGCCAGCCCGGTCTCGATCGCGATGCGCGTGCTTTCCCCGACCAGGCTGTAGTCGCGCTTTTTCTCCGTCACATCGACCTCCGATTTCCGGCCCGCCAGCCGGAGCGTTCGTTTCGCCTCATGCCCTGTCCGCCAATCCCGGAAAATTTCCCGACGGCGCAGGATAATCCTGTTGCGGCTGCCTTGCGATCGACGCGATCTTCGCTTCGGCCTCGGCGATCGCGCCGGCGCCGTCGAGCACCCGGAACACCGCGTCGTAAGAACGGCTTTCACTATGCTCCAGCCAGATCATCTCGCCCCGCTCGCGCGCCGCGAGATTGCCCAGCACATGGTGTGTCGAGGGCTCTATGCCCAGCGCATACTGCCCCGCCTGAAAATTCTGCCATTGATATGCGCAAGGCAGCTGATCCTTGCGCGTCACCACTTCGAAGCCGAGCCCGAGCTGATCGTTGACCACTGCCACCGGCACCTCGCCATTGGCGTCCGCCGCCATCTCGTGCTGCCAGACCTGCTCGCTGAAACCCGATTGCGGCGCCGGCATCGTGCGGTAACCCACCTTCTGCGCCTGGTAGCGCTCGCCGGCATGGCCGGCCCAGACGACGTCGCGGATCGGCGCCAGATAGCGCGAACCCTCGTCGAGCAAGGGATGGCTGACATTGACGTGGTAAAAATACATGTGCGGCGTGCGGTTGAAACCGTGGTTGACGACGCGATCCGACAGCCGGATCTCGTTGCCGCCGACATCGGCCTCGATACGCCGGATCAGATGCAGATCCTCGCCGAACACTGCCGATTGCTGCACGGTGCCTTCGGCCCACAGCACGCAGCGGTCGCCGTCCCAGGTCTCGCCATAACCGGTCAGCCGCGCCGGAATGGTGCCGACGCGGCCATGCAGCGAATGGATCACGGTCTTCCTGCCCGGGTAGTTGTAGCTATCGGCCGGCACTTCTTCCCGGCCCAATATGTGGTCGAGGCCGCAGGTGACAAGCAGCCCTGAAAACGAACGCGCCCAGGCGAGCCCCCCTTCCCCCTCATAATCGTGCAGACCGGGGTTGCGAAAGCCGCTCGGCGAATGCCAGCCGATCGCCTGGCCCTTGAAGTCGCAATCGGCGATGTCGAGCGCCCGGTCGACCAGCGCCGTGAAACGCAGGCCCGAGCCGGTGCGGAACTCGAGCATGCGGATGCCGCGTTCCACGCCGTCGCCAAGCGTCATCAGCCGCACGCCGGCAAATTGCGACAGCATGCCCGAACGTTCCGACACCTGCCGGCGCGAAAGCGTCTTGCCGTAGAGTTCTACCATGTGACGGCCAACTTCTTCACTTCGCTCTCGTCTCTTTCAGCAGGGCCGACATATCGGCGCCGGTGATGATGCTTTCCACGGTCAGAAGATCGGTATCGGCAACCGTCTGCTCGGCGACGATCTCGCCGCGGCGCATGACGATGATGCGGTCGGCGACCTGGAACACGTGATGGATGTTGTGGGTGATCAAGAGCACGGAATGACCGGCGTCACGCACCTCCTTGACGAAGCGCAGCACGCCATGGGTTTCCTCGACACCGAGATTGTTGGTCGGTTCGTCGAGGATGATGACCTTGGCGGCGAACTGCATGGCGCGAGAAATCGCGATCGACTGCCGCTCGCCGCCCGATAGCGTCGAGACCAGCGCATCGGCGTCGAGTTTTTTCGAGATGCCGACGCGCTTCAACAGCGCCGACGCCGCGTCTCGCAATTTGGCGAAATCGAGCGGCGCGAACACGCCCAGCCATTTCAGCTTGACCGGCTCGCGCCCAAGGAAAAGATTGCGCGCGATGCTGAGATCCGGCGCAAGAGACGTATCCTGGTGGATGGTCTCGATGCCGAGGTCCATCGCGTCGCGTGTCGAACGGATCGAAACCTTTTCACCGCGCACATAGATGTCGCCACGGTCGATCGGAAACACACCGGAAATCGCCTTGATCAGCGTCGATTTGCCGGCGCCGTTGTCGCCGAGCAGGGCCACCACCTCGCCTTCCTTGAGGGCAAAGGACGCATTCTTCAGTGCGCGGACGCTGCCGAAGGATTTTTGCAGATTCTGCAGCCGGAGAACTTCCATCGTCAGCCCCTTGCGGCGTTCTTCTGCAGCAAAGCGTGCAGGATGAGCATGGCGAGGATGATCAGGCCGACGAAGATGTTGTAGGCGAGGCCCGGCACGCCGATCAGCACAATGCCGTTGCGGATCGCGCGCAGCATCAGCGCACCGACGATGGTGCCGAGGATCGTGCCGCGTCCGCCGGTCAGCGCCGTGCCGCCGACCACCACCATGGCGATCACTTCGAGCTCGTAGCCGGTGCCGGCCACCGGTGAAGCGGCCGAAATGCGGAAGGCGCTGATCATGCCGGCCAGCCCCGCCAGAACCGAAGTCAGGATGAACAGCCACACCTTGACGGCGTCCGCCGGCACGCCACGCGCCACCGCCGCGTTGCGGTTCGAGCCGATGGCGCTGATCCAGTTGCCGAGCTTGGCATAGCGCAGCACGTAGATTGCCAGCAGCGAGAGACCGATGAACCACCACAGCGAGGTGTAGAACCGGAACGAGCCGACATTGAAGCTGCCGGCCAGCAGCGTCACGAAAAAACCCGGCTGGTCCCAGGATTTCAGCGGAAAGCCCTGCGTGATGTAGAGCGCTGCCCCACGCACCACGAGCAGCATCGACAGCGTGACCAGGAAGGACGAAATGCCGATCTTGGTGACGATCAGCCCGTTGATGGCGCCGATGGCGATGCACAGCAGAAGCCCGGCCAGAAGGGCGACACCTATATCCACGCCGCCGTTCTGCACCAGGAGCATGACGATGACCGGCGCCAGCCCGAACACGGCGCCGACCGACAGGTCGAACTCGCCCGCCGTCAACAGCAGCGTCATGCCGAGCGCGATGATGCCGAGCTCGGGCAGGAACGCCATCATGTTGGAGATGTTGAGCGGCGACAGGAAATTGGCATCGGCAACGGCGAACACCGCGAGCAGGACAATGAGGATGACGAGCGAGGAGAATTGCGGCGAGCGCATAAGGCTCGATCTGCGTTTCCCGACAGGCATTTCGTCTTCTGCGGCGATCATCATGACTGCTTGAACCATGCTTTGAAGAGACGCCCGCAGCTTACGCCGCGGGCACCGTTTTCACTTCGTGTCGTAGAGTTTCAGGATCGGTTCGACGCTCGAGGCGTCGTAGAGGCTGAACGTATGGATGTCGTAGCCGATCGGCTCACCCGAAGCGGCGAGCCCGAGCAGCGCCACCGGCATGAAGCCCTGCGCAGACGGGAACTGCCAGGCGGCCGCATTGACGAAACCGGATTTGACGGCTTCCGCGGTTTCCTTGGAATTGCCCCAGCCGACGACCGGGATCTTGCCGGCCGGCACGCCGGCGCCGTCGAACACCCGCTTGACGCTGGCCGCGACGGAATCGCCAAGCGCGATGATCGCCGGCGGATTGTTGGCCACCATGTAGTCGGTCATCTTGGCAATGATGCCGGCCGGGTCGGTGCCGCAATCGACCACATCATATTTGATCCCCAACGGATCGAAGACGCTGGCGATGCCTTCGGTCTCCAGCTGCTGATAGCTGGCGCCGGGCACTTCCACCGGCAGGAACACCTTGTCGCCCTGCTTCACCATCTTGTGGTCGACAAGATACTTGGCCCAGATGACCCCCGCCTCCTTGAGATCGGCGCCGACATAGGCCTGCCGTCCGGTCGCCGGATCGTCTGTGTTGAAGAACACGATCGGGATGCCGGCTGCCTTGGCCGCCTTCACCTCTTCCGTCCACAAGCCCGGCTGGGCCGACGTGGTGGCGATGCCGTCGGGCTTGGCCGCAAGCGCGGAATTGAAGGCCTCCTTCTGCGCCGCCATGTCGCCGCCGCTGAATGAGATCTTGCAGGTCACCTTGAGCTGGTCGCAGGCTTTGGTCGCGCCGGCATTCCAGTCCAGCCAGAACGCATCCGACGGACCGCCATGCGACAGCAAGTAGAACGTCTTCTGGCCATCCTGCGCCATTGCCGGCGCGCTCAACGAGACGCCGGCGAGCAGCGTTACGGCAGCCGCCAGTTTCAATGCGAATTTCAACATTTTTTCTCCTCCCTTACTTTGGAACCGAACCGCGCCGCCGCGAACCAGCGGCGCGAGAAGGCCGTCACAGACCGTTGGCGCGGAACTTCCCGTCGAGGAATTTCTTGGCCCTCGGCACGTCGTCTTCCGAGAGATGCTCGATGATCACCGGGATGTTCGGATGCTTTTCCGCCAGCCGCTGGAGATAGAGGTCGTAGTTCAGCGAACCGAGGCCCGGTGCCGGCAACTCGATCTCACCGACGCCACGGAATGTATGGCTCTCCAGCGCGTCCTCGTCGCCGATATCGGCGTGCTTCTCGGACTTGTCGCCGCCCGAACGCTTGACGTCCTTGGCGTGAGCTATTCTGATCTTGTCGGTCAGCGTGTCGAACACCTGGTTCAGGATCTGGTCCATCCTGTCGATGTTATGCGTCTCGAAATAATTGGTCGGGTCCATCAGCAGACCGAGGCCGGGGTGATCGACCTGCGCGAACATCTTGACCGTCTCCTCGACCGAGCCGACGACGTTGTTGACATAGGTTTCGAGCAGGAAGACCGCGCCGTGGTCATAGGCCGTCTGGGCAAGGTCGGCGACCACCTTGCGGCATTCCTCGAACCCTTCCTCGGTCTTGTTCTTGGGGTGATGCACCCAGTCGGATTCGGTGTTGTAGGTGCCGGTTTCCGAGATCACATACGGGCTGCCGAAATGGCGGGCGTTGCGGATGATCTCTTTGAGGTAGCCGACGCGCTTGTCGCGCTCGGCCTTGTCCGGGTGGATGATATTTGTGTAGCCGGAAATGCAGCACACCGGCAGGTGATGATCGCGGAAGACGTCGCGCACCTTCTTGGCCTTGTCCTTGGTGATCTGCCCGGCCGACAGGTCGACATCCTTGAAGTGGAGGTCGAGTTGCACCGTGTTGAAATCGAGCCCGCGGATTTTCTTCGCCGTCTCTTCGAGGCCGTACGGGAAATAGCCCGTGAAAATACCTGCCTGCATCATGGTGTGAATTCCTCCCTGTAAGCGATTCAGTTGTCTGGTGTTTCAGCTGCGGTGATCAGGTAGCGATTTCGGAAAGCTTGACCGTGCGGCCCTCGTCGATCGAGCGGTAGCCCGCCTCGACCAGCGCCATGGTCTTGACGTTGTCGGCGACCGACAGCGCCGGCGGCGCGCCGGTCTTCACCGCGTGCTGGAGCTGCTCCATCACGCCGATGAAGGCATGCGGGAACCACATCGTGTCCCAGCTCGGGCTGACCCATTCGCCACGGGTCGTCTCGGTCGAGGCGTAAGTCAGCGTCGAGGCAGCGCCCGTCGGCCAGCCGATGGTGCCCTTCGCGACCCCCTTGCTGCCGTCGACGCGCCAGTTGATGTGCTGGTCGTCCTTGTAGCCATCCTGGCGCGGACCCGACCAGACATCCTCCAGCGACACGGCAAGCACGCCGGACGGGAAGCGCAGCGTCGACACGGTGATCCCGTCGGAATGGTCGAATGTCGTGCGCGGATCCTTGCGTGTCAGGGTGGTGATCTCAGAGGGGTCGCCGAACAGGAAGCGCAGCACGTCGAGATGATGCACGCTCATATTGGCGAGCGTCAGCCGGTCATAGTCCTCGAGGAAGCTCTGCCAATGCGGGATGGCGTGCATGTCGATCTGCGCGAAGACGATGTCGCCCAGCGCGCCGCTGTCGATGATCTGCTTCAAGACGCGCATCGATTGGTCGTAGCGCATGTTCTGATTGATCGAGAGGATCTTGCCGGCCTTGGCCGCCTCATCGCGCAGCTTGACCGCTTCCTCGACTGACAGCGCCAGCGGCTTCTGCGCCAGGATCGCCTTGATATGCTTCTGCCTCAGCGCGTGACGGATCAGCGCCGGCTGCAGGTCGGGCGGGAAAGCAAGGTCGATGATCTCGACATTTTCGTCCTCGATCAGTTTTTCCGGTGTGTCGTGGACGGTCGGAATGCCCCAGCGCGTCGCCACCTTATCGGCGCTGGCCCTGGTGCGCGAGGCGATTGCCACCACCGGGAACCCGGCTTCCTTGTAGGCGGCGAGATGGCACTCGGCCATGATCATGCCTGCGCCGACACAGCCGATCTTGTATTCCTTCGTGCGGACCTTCACGTCCGGCTCGAAGCCTTTGCTTGCCATCTCTTCCTCCCGAAACTCTTTCCTTGCGGCGGCCGTCATCGTGCCAACGCCCCGCCGCTCTGTTCGAAATAATGCACTCTGGCCGGCTCGCAGGATATCGCCACCATGGCATCCGGCCGGATGTCGGGCTGGCCGCGCAGCAACGCCTTCAGCCGCGCCTGCCCGGCAGCGAGCGTCACCACGGTGTAGCCGCCAAGCGGCTCGACCTCGAACACTCGCGCCGGGCGGCCCGGGCCCCCGTCCGCCCACGGTCTGACCTTGATGTCCTCCGGCCTCAGCCCGATCTCCACGGCGTCGGCGGGCGCTGTCTTGTCGTCGATGCGGATCGTGCCTTCAGCCGCTTCGACACCGCCCTCGCCACGCGCCGATCTGAGGATGTTCATCATCGGCGAGCCAAGTAGCCTTGCTACATAGGTGCTGGCCGGGCGGTCGTAAATCTCTGCCGGCGTACCGATCTGCCTGATCTTGCCGTCCTCTAGGATGGCGATGCGATCGGCGACCGACATCGCTTCTTCCTGGTCATGCGTGACGTAGATCAGCGTCTTGCCGAGTTCGCGCTGGATGCGCTTCAGCTCGACGCGCGTTTCTTCGCGCAGCCTGGCGTCGAGCGCCGAGATCGGATCGTCCATCAGATAGGCATTGGGATCGCGCACCAGAGCCCGGGCGATCGCCACGCGCTGCCGCTCCCCGCCCGAAAGCTGTCCCGGCGGCTTGTGCAGGATATGGCCGATATGTAGCTTCGCCGCGACGTCGGTGACCCGCCGCTTGATCTCGGCCTCGGCGACCCGGCGTTCGACCAGGGGAAAGCGGACATTTTCGAGCGCGCTCATATGCGGAAACAGCGCCAGGTTCTGGAACACCATCGCCACGTTGCGCTCGGCCGGCGACATCGCGTTGACCGGCCTGCCTCCGATCAGGATTTCCCCGGTGTCAGGTGTCTCCAACCCGAGCACCAGGCGCAGGATGGTCGACTTGCCCGACAGCGGCGGACCGAAGAAGCAGAAGAACTCATTGTCGTTGACGGTGAACGAGGCGTCGTCGACGGCGAGTGTATTGCCGTAGCGTTTGGTCACATTACGGAAGACGATATCGGCCATCTCAACCTGCCTTCATCGCAAGGCCGGTAGCGGCGTCGAAAACGCGCACTGACGACGTAGTGGGAGCGACGACAGCGGTATCGCCGATAGCCAGCCCGACATCATTGTCGAACACCGTTTTCACAGCCGCCTCGCCCTGGCCGAGATGAACGATGGTGCGCGCACCGATCCGTTCGACAAAGGTCACCGGCATTGCGAGGCCCTGCCCATTCTGCACCAACGTCGCCTGTTCAGGCCGGAATCCGTAAAGCACCTCGCCGCGTGCACCACGCATGGCCGCTGCGAGTTCGCCCGCCAGCGGCGGCGTGACGCCCAACGGTCCGAGATCGACGACCAGTCCGCGGTCGCTCTCCGCCGGCCTGCCCTTGAGCAGATTCATGCCCGGCGCACCGATAAAGCGGGCGACGAAGACATTGGCTGGATCGTTGTAGACCTCGAGCGGCGTGCCGACCTGCTGCAAAACCCCATGATCCATGACCGCGATGCGGTCGGCCATGGTCATCGCCTCGAGCTGGTCGTGGGTGACATAGACCATGGTCTGGCGGAACTGCCGCTGCAGCTGCTTCAGTTCGGTGCGCATGACGGCCCGGAAAGCGGCGTCGACATTGGACAGCGGCTCGTCGAGCAGGAAGATCGCCGGCTCCATGATCGCCGAGCGGCCGATCGCCACCCGTTGCAATATGTTGACCGACAGCTTGTCGGCCTTGCGGTCGAGCAGCGGCGAAAGCTGCAGCATCTCGGCGATGGCGCCGACGCGACGGTCGATCTCGGCTTTCGCGGCACCTCGCATTTTTGGTCCATAGGCAAGGTTCTGGCGCACCGTCATATGCGTGAAGATGGCGTAGTTCTGGAACACGAAGCCGACGCCACGCCGGCCCATCGGCACGCCGGCCATGTCGCGGTCGCCAAACAGGATCTTGCCGCCGGTCGGTTCTTCCATGCCGGCGATCATGTTCATCGTCGTCGACTTGCCGCAGCCCGACGGGCCGAGCAGCGCCATGAACTCGCCATCTGATATTGCCAGGTCCATGGTCTTCAGCGCGGTGAAGTCGCCGAATTTCTTGACCAGGTTTTGCAGGTGGATGGCGCTCATGCCGGAACCTCGCGTGCCCGCGCCATGCGCTTCATGGCAAACACCGCGACGATCGACAGCACGACCAAAATGGCCAGCGCGATCGCCGCCACATAGCCCCAGATCAGGTCCTGCGTGGTGAGCTTGTAGATGTAGACCGAGATGGTTTCGGTAGCGACGCCTGGACCGCCGCCGGTCATGATGTAGAGCGTGTCGAAGATCTTGAAGTTCTCGATCACCCGGATCGCCAACGCGATGATGATGATCGTCTTCATCTTCGGCAGCACGATGGTGACGAAGCGCTGCCACGGATTGGCGCCGAGCAGCGTCGCCGCCTTGATCTGGTCCTCCGGCACGCCGACCAGGCCGGCAAGCAGGATGAGGAACATCAGCGGCGTCCATTGCCAGATGTCGGCGACCATCACCGCGATCAGCGCCAGTGTCGGATCCGACAGCCAGGCGATGGTGACCGGAGATCCGGTGAGCGCCGACAAGATGTCGTTCACCGGGCCGCCGGACTGGAACAGCATGAAGAACATGTAGCCGGCCACGGCAGGCACCACCATCATCGGCATCAGCAGGATCGAATAGAAGACGCGCTTGCCCGGGAAATCGTCGGCAAACAGTGTCGCCAGCGCCAGCCCAAGCAGGAATTCCGCCGGCACGCAGACGATCATGACGATGGCCGTACGCTTCAGCGCGCTCCAGAAGCGCGCGTCGGCGGCGAGATCGGTGTAGTTGGCAAAGCTGTTCCACATCGACCAGGCGTTCCACCAGCCGGTGCCCGACAGGGGCGACCAGTCGGTGACGCTGATGTAGAGCTGCATCAACAGCGGGAAGGCCGAGATGAACAGCACCAGGATCTGCGCAGGCAATGTCAGCCGGAAACCCAGCCTTGCGCCCTCATCGCGCGAAACCGGCTTTGCTCCGACGGCTTTCACCTCATCCTTGGAAGTCATGACAGTCACCGCGCTCATTGCTTGAGCGCCCCGAATGTCAACCCGCGCACCAGATGGCGTTGGATGGCGATGCCCATGATGACCGGCGGCACGGCCGCGATCAGCCCAAGCGCTGCCTTGGCGCCATAGAGCTGCCCGGTCATCGAGGAAGAAAGAGAGGCCATGTAGACCGGGATGGTCACCCATTCGCGCGTCGTCAGAAGCAGCGCGATCAGATAGTCCGACCAGTTGAGGATGAAGACGAAGAGCGCGGCACTGGCCAGCGGCGCGCGCATCATCGGCAGCGTGATGCGCGTGAAGACGCGCAGCCGCGAACAGCCTTCGACAAGCGCCGCCTCCTCGATCTCACGCGGCATGTCGTCGAAGAAGGTCTTCATCAGCCAGAAGGCGAACGGCAAGGTGACGATGCCGTAGATCAGCGCCAGGCCCCACCAGCTATCGGTGAAGTTGAGGAAAGCCCACATGATCATCACCGGGATCATGACCGCCATCGGCGGAAAGATCCTGAGTTGGATCAGCGCCAGCGGCAGGTTCTGGCCGGAGCCGAAACGCGAGAGCCCATAAGCCGCCGCAGTGCCCGCCGACATGGCGATCACCGTGCCGAAAACCGCCGACAGCAGCGATGCGAGGATCGGCTTCAGCGCGGTACGGTCGAGCGCGACGATCAAATTGTTGGTCGACTCGCCGAAGACGAAACGAAAATTGCTGAGCGTCGGGTTCTTCGGCCACCAGGTCAGGTCGGCGCCGGTCGCCGACCATTCGGCGATCGGCTTGAACGCCATCGATACCATCCACAGGATCGGCACCAGCGTCACCGCCATGGCCGCGAAGATCGCGGCATAGCGGAATATCAGGAAAGGAACGGAACGCTTCATCTGGCGGCTTTGCTGGTGGCGTTGTGGGCGGAGGGGAAAAGCAGGCTCCTCCCCTCCTTCGATGTGATCCAGGGAGATGGATCAGACGATCGGGTCGAGAACTGTCGGCCAGGCCTCCTTGTTGGTCTTGATGGCTTCGAGCAGTTTGTCCTCGCCGGTGCGCCGCACGATCTTCTTCCACTCCGCCTCCGTATCGGCCATCGCCTGCTCCGATGTCTTGGCCTTGGTCAGCGCCGCCATGAGGTTCTCGTCGAGCGCATTGTGGAAGGCTGTCGCGCCGGGATAGTTGATGGTCGGCACGGTGCGCGCCACCGTCTCGCGCACGACGTCCATGTGGTAGGCATGATAGGTCTGGCGCACCAGCGGATCGGAGAAGTCCGAAAGCCGGAACGGGTCCAGATAACCGCCGGGATTGGCACTCATCCAGGCGTAAATACGGGCCGAGCCCAGCCATTGCAGCAGGAGATAGGCAACCTCCTGGTTCTTCGACTGCGACGAAACCATGCCGGTCAGCGAGAACCACAGCACGGAGCGGCTGATCAGCTTGGAGTCGATCTCGCGGCCTGGCGGCAGCATCGAGCCGATCTTGCCGGTGACGGCTGAGTCCTTGTTGCCGGCATTGTCGAGGAATTTCGGCAGGTTGGAGAAGGCGCAGGTCATCGCCGCACCACCCTTGGCGAAGTTGCCGTATTGCTCCGGCCAGCCCCAGGAGATCGCATCCGGCGAGTGATGCGCGAGCGAAGCGACATATTCGTTGGTGGCGGCGATGCCTTGCTCGGAATTGATCATCGGCTTGCCGTCATCGCCAAACAGGAATTGGTTGGGCGAAGCCATCGAGACATAGCGCTGGTACCAGTTGGTGTAGCCCCAGCCCTGGTTGCGCAGGTCGGTCGAGCCGAACAGGCCCTTGTCCGGACGCTGGAAGAAGGCGGCGATGTCGCCATGCTGCTTCCAGGTCTTCGGCGGCGCCAGATCGTAGCCGTATTTGTCCTTGAAGGCCTTCTTCTCGGCTTCGTCGCCGAACAGGTCGGTGCGGTAGACCCAGGTCTGGAAGTCGCCGTCCAGCGATACGCCATAGTTGGAGCCGCGGTATTTGTTGAGCAGCGACACGCCCTTGGCGCCGTTGACATAGCCGCTGACGGGATCGTCCCATTCGGGCTTGTGCTGCGCGACAAAGTCATCGAGCTTGGCGATGCCGCCGGTTTCGGCGAGGTCGCCGAGGCGGTTCCATTCGGTCGAATAGATGTCGTAGGTCCCACCCTTGGTGGAGATGTCCTGCATCGTCTTGGTGAATTCCTGGCCGTTCGGCAAACCGACGATTTCGATCGCGATGCCGGTTTCCTTTTCCCACAGCTCCTTGATCGACGGCGCACCGGCCGGGAACGGCTGCGTGAGCTGGCCGATCGAGCCGTCGGACAGGCCGAGCACGATCTTGGCGGGCGCCTTGCCGGCGCCCTTCAGCGCCTTGGCCGCCTCGATGGCGCGGCCTTCCGGCGTGTCGGCGCCATACTGGTAGCGCTCGGCTCCATCGAAGCCCGTCGGGCCGCCGATCATGCCTGGCGCCAGCGCGTCGGCCGCATAGGCGCGGCCGGGACGAATGAATTGGGGTGCGATACCAGCGGCGGCCATGATCACAGCCGCCTTTCCTCCGGATGCCAGCAGCCGGCGCCGCGAGATGCGGATCAAGTCAGACATTGAAACTCCTCCCTCAGGGCCACGTTTCCTCCACGGCCCTTATGAGGGATATTGACGGCAGCATGGCAAGGCTGTCAACATCATAAATAATCAAAACACCTCACAACATCGCAATAGGGCAAGGAAATGCACAAAAACGGGATCCATGCATCATGCCGGGTGCTTCAATTTGAGGGCACACGACCCTTCCCGGCCCTGCGCAGCCCTGCCGGACCATTTGATTTAGCGCGGCGGCTTGCGCATGGGCTAAGGGCGGATACATCATTTCCCATCAGAATCGCCGATGGCGGGGAAGCCGTCACCAGCCGATCTGACGCATGCAGGAGATGAAAGACGGTGCGTTCCACCCTGACTGACATAGCCCGGGAAGCCGGCGTCTCGGCCGCCACCGTCGACCGCGTGCTCAACAACCGACCCGGCGTGCGGGCGCGCACGCGCGAAATCGTGCTCGAAATGGCGCAGCGCCTCGGCTACATCGCCGAAGGCCCGAACGGCGCGCCGCCACGGCCCTCGCCTGGCGAGGTCATCCGGCTCGACTTCGCGCTGCCGGCCGGCACCAATTCCTTCATCAAGATGCTGCACCGGCACATCGAGGCACAGGCTCTGGCGCGGCCCGACCTCGATGTCCATATCGCCACCATCGAGGGCTTCAATCCTGACCGGCTCGCCCGCCTGCTGCAGGACCTGCGCGGACAGACGCAAGGCGTCGGCGTTATAGCGCTCGACCATCCGACGGTGCGCGAAGCGATCCGATCCCTGTCGGCCAACGATATCAAGGTGGTGACCATCGCCTCCGACATCCTGCATGTGCCCAGGGTCGCCTATATCGGCATCGACAACCGCGCCGCCGGGCGGCTGGCCGGCTATCTGCTCAACCGCTTCATGGGATCGGGGCATCCGGGCAAGGTGGCGCTGTTCGCCGGCTCGCTGTCCTATCGCGGCCACGAAGAACGCGAGATGGGGTTCCGCCACGTCCTGACCGAGGAATCACCCAACCTGCAGATCGTCGAGATGCGCGAAATGCTCGACGACCGCGAGAAGGCCTATTCGGAGGCATCGGCCCTGCTGGAACGGCACCCCGACCTTGCCGCGATCTACAATGTCGGCGCCGGCAACACCGGCATCGCCCGCGCGCTCAAGGAGCACGGCCGCGCCCAGTCCATGGTCTTCCTCGGCCACGAGGTGACGGACGGCACCAAGGACCTTCTGCTCGACGGCACGCTCGACGCGGTCATCGACCAGAACCCGCGCGTCGAAGCCCGCGAAGCGCTCAACACTTTGACCCATGCGGTCCGGGGATTGCCCTATGAACTGCACCAGCCAAGGCTGCAGGTGATCTTCAAGGAGAACATCCCAGAGATTTGACGGACCAGACGAACGGGGCAGCGCGGTAAAGCGCCCGCCCCGCTCGATGCTTCCAGTCTATTGGACGGCAGCGACTTCAGCCGCGGCGCCATCGACAAAGCTCTTGTCGACCCATTTTCCGTAATCGATCGAGCCCTTCAGGAGCCCGGCGCTGGCCATGAATTTCTCCTCGCCCTGCAAGGCGGCGATCGCGTCGTCGGTGAGTTTCGGATCCTGGTGGAACACCCCGTCGGCATAGGTCTTGCGGACGGATTTCTCCGACGACTTGGTCGCCTCCACAAACGTCTTGATCGTCTCGTCCGGATGAGCGTCGGCCCAACGCGAAATCTCGATGTCGACCTTCAGCAGCCGCTTGACCAGATCGGGATATTTCGCCGCGAAGGCGCCGTTGACCGAGATGACGTTCGGCACGTTCCATTCCGGATGGGTGCTGGTGTCGAACAGCACCCGCGCCTCGCCGGTGTCGACCAGCTTGGCCGCCGTCGAATCCGTCTCGACAATGGCGTCGATATCGCCGCGCAGCAGCGCCGGGCCGGATGCCTCGAAAGGCAGGTTCAGACCTTCGACGTCATTGGTGGTCAGGCCGACGCTGTTCAGTGCCTTGCTGAAGTTCGAATGCCGCACCGTTCCGGTGAGATAGGCGACCTTCTTGCCCCTGAGATCCTGCAGCGTCTTCAACGGCGAGTCGGTTTTGACGACGATGTAGGAACCGCCGGCCTTCACATAGCTCGACAGGCCGATCAGCTTGACGTCGGCGCCGGACGCAGCAACGCGCAGCGCCGGATTGTTGCCGGTATAGGTGAACTCGATGGCGCCGGTCGCCAATGCCGTCGTGGCTTCCGAGCCGCCGTTGAAGGTCACCAGTTCGACCTTGATGCCGTCCTTGGCGAATTCCTTGTCCCACCAGCCGTCCTTCTGGGCGAGGATGAATTTGAGGTGCCCCGGCGCCGTGCTGCCGATGCGGATGATGTCAGGCTTGTCCTGTGCGAAGGCAGGCATGCCGCCAAGGCCGATGACGACGGCAATGGCGCCCTTCAGCAGCAGCCGGCGAATTGCGTCGAATGGAATGTTGGGCATGGGAAAATCCTTCCTGTTTGGAATGAATGGGGCCGCTTAAATGAGCGAGGTCTCGGACTGGCCCTTCCAGGCTGTTGCCCAGCGCTCGAACCAGACGAGCAGGTAATTGACGGTCAGGCCGATGACGGTCAGCGTCAGGATGCCGGCATACATGTCGGCCGTTTCCATCATCAGCTGCGAATTCTGGATGAGGAAACCGAGGCCGGATTTGGCCGCCAGCATCTCGGCGCCGATGACCGCGAACAGCGAGGATTTCACCGCCAGCCGAGCGCCGGCGACGATCGAGGGAATGCTGGCCGGCAGGATGACTTTCCGGAACAGGTCGAAGTCGGACGTGCCCATCGAGCGCGCCGCCTTGATGAGCAGCGGATCGACCGACTTGACGCCGCTGATCGTGTTGACGAGGAGAAAGAAAACCGAGGAGTAGAAGGTGATCGCCACCTTCGATTCCTCGCCGATGCCGAGCAGCAGGATGAACACCGGCAGCAGTGCGAATTGCGAGGTGTTGCGCAGCGTCTGCACCAAAAGGTCGGAAACCTTCTCGAACAGCGAATAGCGCCCCATCAACAGACCGAGCGGGATGGCCACCACCACGCCGAGTGCGAAGCCGATCGCAGCGCGCTGCAGGCTTATGCCGATATGCTCGATCAGCACGCCCGAGGCGAGCAGCGCCCACCAGGCGACCAGCACCTCGCTCAGCGGCGGAAAGAAGATCCGGTTCAGCCAGCCGAGCCGGGGCGCGATCTCCCACAGCAGGAAGAACAGGCCGAGCAGCGGCAAGCCATAGAGGAATGTGCCGCGGCTCGCTTTCTTGCTCCGGATCTTGGCGTTGGCCTTGATGGCGGGGACCCTGGCGGCGGCGACCGTTTCGCCAGCGCCGGCAAACAGGTGGAGCGCTCCAGCGGAGCCAAACTTCTCGGTCAGATAGGCCATGGGTCCAGTTCCTCAGTGACTGAAGGCTGGCGACAGAGTCCAGTCCTTCTGCGCCTTGTTGACCTCGTCGCGCAGCACGTCCCAGACGCGAGCGCGATATAGATTGAATTCGGCGCTGGCGCGGATGTCGCCGTCGCGCGGCCGTGGCAGGTCGATATCGATGATCTCCTTCACCGCGCCCGGCCGCGCCGTCATCACCACCACCCGGTCGGCGAGGAAGATCGCCTCGTCGATCGAGTGGGTGACGAAAATGACAGTCGTGTTGATCTTGCCCCAGATCCGCAGCAGCTCGCCTTGCAGAAGCTCGCGCGTCTGCTGGTCGAGCGCCGCGAACGGCTCATCCATCAGCAACACTTCCGGGTTGCTGGCCAGCGCACGCGCGATCGCCACACGCTGCTGCATGCCGCCGGACAGCTGGTTGGGAAAACGGTCCTCGAAGCCGGCAAGGCCGAACAGCGACAACAGATGGCGGGCCGTCGCCGTGCGCTCAGCCTTGGCCACGCCGCGCACTTCCAGCGCATATTCGATGTTGGCGAGCGCCGTGCGCCAGGGAAACAGCGCATATTGCTGGAAGACATAGCCGGTCTTCGGGTCGGGCCTGGTGATGCGCCGGCCATCGAGCTTGACGTCGCCGCCGGTCGCCTGCGTCAGCCCGCCAATGATGTCGAGCAGCACCGACTTGCCCGAGCCGCTGGGGCCGACCAGCGTGATGAACTCGCCCTTGCGGATCGAGAGGTCAACGCCATCGAGCACGATGACGCGGTCGGTCGCCTCGCCATCGACGGTGACGAACTGCCCCGGCTTGAGCTGGAAGGTCTTGCTGATGTCGCTGACGACGATACGGTCCATATCTGTCTCCGATCGGTTCACTGCGCCACGCGGATGCGGTGCGTCGGGTCGAATTCCGAGCCGCCGGCCTTGCCGCGCTTCCAGCCGAGCGCGCGGGCATAGGAGCCAAACAGCTGTCGGGCGTCGGCCTGAGCTTCCGTGATGCCGGTCGGCCCTTCGGCGAACTCGGCCACATAGAGCGCGTCGGTCGGGCAGTAGATTTCGCACAGGAAGCAGGTCTGGCAGTCCTCCTGGCGGGCGATCACTGGCACGCCGCTCTCGGTCGCGTCGAAGACGTTGGCCGGGCACACCTTGACGCAGATGTCGCATTCGACACAGCGCGTGGCCGAGACGATCTCGATCATGACGCCAGCTCCGCCAGCCGCTCAGGCGCGCCTGCGATGCGGAACGCATCCACACCGGTGATGACCAGCCGGTGCGCGAAGGCCGGGCTCTTGCCCGGCAAATCGGTGCGGCGATGCATACCGCGGCTCTCGGTGCGGTGCAGCGCTGCGGCCACGGACCAGCGCCCGGCGGCGGCGATCGAAGCTGCCTCTCGGGTACGGACCCTATCCAGCCCGTCGCCTTGCAGATGGTCGCGCACGTCGCGCCAGACACTCTCCAACCGCTCGCCGCTTTTCTCCAGGCCTTCGCCGGTGCGGAAGAAATTCTTGTCGAGCGGCGTCACCTCACTGCGCACCGCCTCGATGACTTCGCCTGCCGAGATGTCGACGCGCGGCGATGATGCAGGACGTAATCCAGCCTGGCCAAGCGACTGCACCTCAGTGCGGAATGCCTTGCCGGTCCGGCGCTTGGCATGGGTCGAAGCGCCCTTGCCCGCCCACCAGCCGCTGGCCAGCGCCCAGGACGAATTGACGGCGCCGCCGCCCGACACCGCACCGGTCATGATCTCGCGGCTGGCCGCGTCGCCGGCGACATAGAGGCCGGGTACGCCGGTGGCGCAATCGTCGGAGACGATGTCTATGCCGCCCGTGCCGCGCACCGTGCCTTCGGCGCGCAGGGTGATGCGGAACAGCTCGCTGAAAGGGTCGATGCCGGCGCGGTCATAGGGCACGAAGCAATTCGGCTGGCCCTGGCGCAGCCAGCCCTGCAGCGCTGGTTCGGCCTGATCGAGCCGCGCGTAGACCGGGCCGTCGATCAGCGCGCGCGCCACTTCCTCCTCGCGGTCGCCGATGCCGTTGCGCAACGGCTCGCCGGTCGGCCCGACGATCGGTGAGCCATCTTCGCGATGGAACGACGCCCAGCGGAACGGCAGCCCCTTGTTCAACGAGGAGCCGTAGGGCGCCAGCGTGTATTTGCCGGTGAACTCCATGCCCGACAGGCTGGCGCCGGCCTCCGCCGCCATCAGATAGCCGTCGCCGGTCAGCCCGGTCGCGCCGAGGATGCGCTCGCGGAAAGCGCAGCCACCGGTCGCCAGCACCACCGCGTTGGCGTCGACGCGCCAATCCTGGCCGATCTGCCTGGCGACACCGGCGGCGCCGACGATGGCATCGCCGTCCGACAAAAGTTCGAGCGCGGGATGATGGTCGAGGACGGTGACGCCGGCCAAAAGCACGCGGCGGCGCATGAAGCGCATGTAGTCCGGGCCGCGCAGATTGGCGATGTAGAGCCGGCCGTCATCCTCGCTCGGGAAGGGATAGCCCCATTCGGAGAGCCTGAGCAGGTTGCGGTAGGCGGTGTCAACGCAGCGCAGCATCCAGCGCGGGTCGGCGAGTTCGCCGGTGCGCTGCCAGCGTCGCTCGACCACGGCATGCCTGTTGTCGCCCGGCGGCACGCACCAGGTGCCGGTGTTGGACGGCGCGGTGGCGCCGCTGGTGCCGAGATAGCCCTTGTCGGCCAGCACCACCTTGGCGCCGGCCTCGGCCGCGGCGACTGCTGCCCAAGCTGCCGACGGACCGCCGCCCAGCACCAGCACGTCGGCCTGGAGCAGCAAGCTGTCGGAAGCGGATTTTTGCGGCTTGGGCATGGAGACCTGGCGAATAAAGTCGAAGCAGGCGCTAGGCCGCGCGGGCCGCGCTGGAAGACCACACCGGCTCGTTGCCCGCGCTCCACTTGATGTTGCAGCCGATCGACGGCGCCTGGCTGGCAGTGGGCCTGCCGCCCTCCAGCACCGTATCGACCGCCGCGCGCAGATCGGCACCCGTCACCGGCTTGCCGTTGCCCGGCCGCGCATCGTCGAACTGGCCGTGATAGGCGAGCCGCCGGTCAGTGCCGAACAGGAAGAAGTCGGGCGTGCAAGCCGCGCCATAGGCTTTCGCCGTCTGCTGCGACGCATCCTTGAGATAGGGGAAGGAATAGCCGAATTTTTCGGCCTCCTCGCCGATATGGGCGAGCCTCTCCTCCGGATGCGCCTCGTGGTCGTTGGCGTTGATCGCCACCACCTGCAGCCCCTTGCCCGCATAATCCCTGGCGAAAGCGGCAAGCTGCTCGCGGATCAGCACGACGAACGGGCAGCGGTTGGAGATGAAAGCGACGAGCAAGGCCGGCTTGGCGTCGAAATCGGCAAGGCGGTGCAGCACACCTTGCGCGTCGGGCAGCAGGAAGTCGGCGGCCCTGGTGCCGAGGTCGACCGGATTGGACTCTGTTTTCGGCATCGATGCGCTCCCTTGTGCAACCATTTTCACAGGCCAAGATGCGAGCGCTCCGAGCGTTTGCAGTTAGTCTATGAATTTAGTATAATTATAGGCTGGAGAGCGCATTCACGGTCAACCGCGCGGCTTAGAATATCGTGCCAATGTTTCAGGCCGAGCCGCCAAGTTTGTTCGGGCGGAAGCCGATCCGGAGAAATCCGGACGGACAGCATTTATGAAGCGCAACGGGGTTCGGCGACGAAATTGTACTGCCCAGCCGAACCGTCTTGCGATTTTCGCGACATCATTCCCCTTCCGGATAGAGCGCTTTCGCCAGGTCGCGGATCGCATCCGATGTGCGCGGGCCGAAGCCGATCATGTAGGCGCCGTCGAGCACGACCAGCGCCTTGTTGGCTGCCGCCGGCGTTGCCGCCAGCGCGCGGTTGCCGAACACCAGCTCGGCCGACGGCCCGCCCTTGCCGTCGCCCATCATCAGGATGACGTCAGGCGCCATCTCGATCAGTTTTTCCTCCGACGCCGCCTTGTAGCCCTGTACGATGTCCATAGGGTTGAGGCCGCCGGCATAGCGGATGATGGCGTCGGCAGAAGTACCCGCGCCGGCAGCGCTCAGACGTACCAGGCCATGGAAGAACACCACCTTCTTGCGCCGCTCCGGCGGAATTTGCGACGCCAGATCCGCGGCAGCCTGAAAGGCGGTGAGCACCTCGGCGGAAACCGCCTTGCCCTTGTCCTCGAGCCCAAGGCTGGCGGCGATCAACGTGATCTTGTGCTCGATGCCTTGCGGGCTATTGTCCTGCGGGACCAAGACGATCGGGATTGCCAGCGACTTCAGCACCTCGACCGCTTCAGGAGGCCCGCTGTCTTCTGCGGCCAGGATCAGGTCGGGACGCAGGCTGGCCAGCCCCTCGACCGAAAGCTGGCGGCGGTAGCCGACATTGGGTTTTTGCGCGACTTCAGGCGGATATTTGCTGCCGCGATCGATAGCGACGATTCGCCCGCCGGCGCCCAGCGCGTGGACGATCTCGGTGACGTCGGAACCGAGCGTCACGATCCGGGTCGCCGCGCCCGGCACGACGGTTCGCCCCAGCGCATCGACAACGGTCTCGGCGGCCAGCGCCTTGAAGCCGCAGGAAGGCACCAGCACCGACAGTGCCAGAAGCAGCACCGCCGCGATCCTGCCCGGTTGCGACCAGTGGATCGTCTTGCCTTCGCCTAAACTGCCGACCATGCCGCTGTTCCCGTGCCAGATGCTTCTCGAGGATGGTCGGCTATAAATTTAAAGTTGACTTATGTCATCATGTTTTAATATGTGACCCGTGCCCTGACCTGCCTGGTCGAGGGATTTTCAATAATGCCAGCCAAGGCCGCTCAGCCACCGCCAGCAGTTTTGCTTTTGCTTGGGGGCTGCATGACAACGACAACAAACACGACATTGATGGCGAGCACGGCGCTCGCCTTCGTGCTCGGCCTCTGCGCCGTGCCTCTTGCCAGCGCGCAGGAACAGGACCGGGAGAAAAAGGCCGCCGCCAAGACCGGCCGCCTGGCGCCGGCCAGTGTCGCGCAGAACCAGCCGGCGACGATGCTCGACGTGATCACCATCTCGGCAACGATGATCAAAACGGCGGTGATCGAATCGATGGCCGCCATCAGCGCCGTCGATCAGGACGAACTCGACCGCATCCAGCCCGACACAGCCGCCGACATCTTCCGCACCACACCGGGCGTCGCTGCCTCGATGAATGGCGACGATCCCGCAACCGCCATCAACATCCGCGGCCTGGAGCAATATGGCCGCGTCGTCGTCACCCTCGACGGCGCCCGCCAGGACTACTGGCGCGTCGGTCATGGCTCTGGCTCGTTCTATGTCGAACCCGACCTGATCAAGGAAGCCACCGTCATTCGCGGTCCGGTCTCGAATGCCTATGGTTCCGGCGGCATCGGCGGCGTCGTCTCCTTCGAGACCAAGGATGCCGGCGATTTCCTCAAGAAGGATGAGCGCTGGGCGCTGAGCGAGAAGCTCGGCTACGAGGACAATGGCGACGGCTTCACCACCAGCACCACCGGTGCCTACCGCTTCAGCGACGATGCCGATATCATCGGCAACCTCATCTACCGCGACCGCGACAGCTACACCGATGGCAATGGCGACACCGTGCCATGGGCCGGCGAGCGGGTGACCAGCGGCTATCTGAAGGCGACGTTGCGGCCGGCCGATGGCCATGAGCTGAAGCTCGGCGCCATCCTGCAGCGCTACAACGACCAGATCACCGGATCGAGCGGCTCGACCTCGCCGACCCTGAGCCGCTATGACACCGACACCACCAACCAGACCTACACCGCCGCTTACACCTGGAAGCCCGACGACAACGCGCTGATCGACTTCAGCGCCAATGCCTATCACAACCGCACCCGCGCCGAGCAGACTCAGGTCTGGCCGACCTCGGCGATCGGCAATTTCCGCTTCTACGACGTGGCCACGACAGGTTTCAATGTGAAGAACTCCTCGCGGTTCGACGTCTGGGGACTAGCACATACGCTGACCTACGGACTCGACTACTACTATCTCGAGGCCTCCTCGGAAGCGGCGCATTTCGGCGCTGGCCAACAGCAGGGCTATGGCGGCTTCCTGCAGTGGCAGGGCGATTACGGGGACTGGCTGCAGGTCATCGCGGCGATGCGCTATGACGGCTACCAGCTCGATGGCGAGACGCGCATCCCGTCACCGCAGGAAGCCTCGATCTTCGGCGATCGTTGGTCGCCGCGCCTCACCGTCGGCGTCACGCCATTCGATGGCTTCCAGCTCTATGGCACCTATTCCGAAGGCTACCGGGCGCCGGGTCTGCAGGATGTCTTCCGTGGCGGCGGCGCGCATGGCGGCGGTGATACATATCGGCCCAATCTTCTGCTGCAGCCCGAGACGGCAAAGAACTGGGAGGCCGGCGTCAACGTGAAATATGACGATGTGCTGACGGCGGGTGATCGGCTGCGCGCCAAGGTCAACGTTTTCCACACTGACGTCGAGGACTACATCGACGTCGACCTCACCGTGCTGCCGCGCACGGCAATCAACATCGGCGACGCACGCCTGAAGGGCGTAGAGGCCGAGATGGTTTATGATTATGGCTGGGGTTTCGTGAACTTCTCCGGCGCGCTGATCGATGCCAAGGTCGTCAGCGGCGTCTATTCCGGCCAGGCGTTGAACAACACGCCGCTCGACCGCTTCTCGGCCATGATCGGCTTCCGCATGCTGGAGGACCAGCTCACCGTCGGCGCGCAATATCTCAGCGTCGGCAAGATCACCCGCACCAGCCGCACCAATCCCAACGCCGTGCCGGTCGTCGATGACGGTTTCGATCTGGTCAATGTCTTCGCCAACTGGCGCGTCAACGACAACCTCAAGCTCGATTTCGGCGTCGATAACATATTCAACACCGCCTACACCGATCCGCAAAGCGCATGGTCGACCTCGGCGGCAACAGAACAGGGCAAGGGCCGCACCTTCAAGGTGGCCCTCACCGGCAGGATCGGAGGCTGACAATGAACGAAGCATCGGTGCGTGAACTAGCCTGCGAGGCACGGCTCAACCTGCGGCGTCTGCCGGACTACATGGACAGCATCTCCGACAGGCTGCGGAGCTTCGAGGCCGATGCTTCGCATCAGGGACAGCGCATCGATTTCCGCTTTGCCTTCGGCGGCGCCTCGTTCGACATGGAGCGGCTGGTGATGCGGGCCAATGCTGCCGACCGCGACGGGCTCGCCCGTATCAAGGACCTGCTCGCCACAGCCGTACAGGTCTACGCCAAGGAGGAAAACCCCGAGATCGTCTGGACCGGCGATCTCTCAGGCGAAACCAGCCTCGCCCAGTTCCGCGAGATGGTGGTGACCGATGTTCGCGACCTCACTCCGAATATGCGCCGCATTCGTCTGACCGGCGAGAACCTCTCGCGCTTCGCCAAGTTCGGCGGCATGCATATCCGCATGCTGTTTCCGACCAGGGACGTCCCCGATCCGCTGTGGCCGGTGCTGGGCGGCAATGGCTTACCGGTCTGGCCCACCGACGACCGGCGCCCGGTGGCGCGCGTCTACACCATCCGCGCGCTCGACGTGGAAAAGGGCATCATCGATGTCGACTTCCTGATCCATCCCGGCGAGAGCGTCGGCTCCGCCTGGGCCATGCAGGCCGCGCCCAGCATGAAGGTTGGCATCATGGGCCCGGTCGGCCGTCCGGTGCGGCAGGCAGAATGGTACGTCATGGGCGCCGACGAAACCGGCTTGCCGGCGCTGGCTCGGCTGCTGGAGACGCTACCGGCCGGGACAAAAGGCGTCGCCTTCGTCGAGATCGCCAATGATGGTGAAAGACAAGTGATCAACAATGGCACGGGCATCGAGGTGCATTGGCTGACACGGGATGGCGTGGCGGCGGGCGAGGACAGACTGCTGGCCGAGGCTGTCCGCTCGGTGGCATGGCCGCAGGACGGTTCGGCCTTCGGCTGGTTCGCGGCGGAGGCCGCTGCCGCCAAGATCGTGCGCGAATGTTGGCGCGACACGCTGGGGCTTGGTCGCGATCAAACGCTGGCGGCGGCCTATTGGCGGCGTGGCTCTGCCGGATTGATGGTGGGGTGAACTCTGATGATCGGCCCGCCGTCTTTGCCGATGCCGATATCAATCTGATCACCGGAGACAAGGTTCGAAATATCGCACACCACCAGCGGCATGCGGATGTCATAAAGAAATTCGGCAACGATGGCACCGACCGCCAGGATCGGGTCCGGCCGCTCCAGAAGAATACCGGCCGGCGCCGTGCCCCTGCGGATCGCCTCTGCCAGGACCGAGGATGAAGACGACGAGCCGCGCCCGCTCGGCATGACCAAAATCCTGCCGGCGACATTTCGGCCGAGGCCGGGGTGCGAATGGTCTGTTATCTCGCCGGTCTCGGCATCGATACCGCCCCAGAAGCTGAGCGGTTGCGAAAACACCAGCGCCTGACCCTCAGCGTCACCGGCCAGCTGGAAAGTGCCGGTTCGTTTCACCGGTCGCGTCATGACGCGCTCCGCACAACATGCCCGGCCGCAGCAGAGCGGATGCAATCCCGCATCTCGGCGAAGGCGACGGACACACCGATATTGCCGGGTGCATAGTGCGCCCATTTGCCGGAATTGGTCATCACCACGCCGTCGAGACGTTCCAGGATCGATGTGACATAGGTGCAGGTATCGGCGACCGGGATCAGGCCGAACGCCTCCATACCGGCCAGCGCGCCCTCCTCCTGCAATCGCGTCAGCGTCGCGCGGCCGGTGTTGACATAGATCGGAATGCGCCTACCCGGTGCTGCCTCGCGCAGCAACGGCAACAGTCGCATCCATTCCTCATGCGAAAAATGCGGCGTGCCGAGCGACACGGCCGCCAGCGGCGCACCGTCGGGCACGCTCGATAGCCTGGCCAGGCCATGGTCGATATCGGCGCGGGTAATGCGGATCGTCTCGTCAGGCGCATGACCCTGGAACACCTCATCGAGCGTCCTTGCTTCCGGCGTGATGCCGACCGCATGGAACAGCGCCACAGCACCGGTCGTTGCCGCCGCCGCCCCCAGCGCCTTCAGCTGGTCCTCGTCGCGCGGCCGCGGCAGGCCGGCAATCACCGGAACGCGGTCGCCGCTCGCTTGCCCGATGACAAGTCCGATGCCGACGAACAGGCTGTCGCTCGGCTCGGGGTCGGCAAAGGCCAGTTCGAACAAGATCCGGCCGCGCCGGTTCTCGCTCAGATGCAGCCCCCAGGCCGGCGCGCGTCCGGTCATGGCGCAGCACAGATCGATGAAATCGCCATAGCGGTTGGTCCGCGCGCCGATCACCGAATTGGCAAAGACGATGGCGTTGGATTCCCCCCAGGCGATCTGTTGGCCAAAGCTTGGCCGGAACCGCGTCTGGTAAGGCGCGCAAGTGAAAGTCGCCTGGCAGCCGAGCTCCAGATGCGCCTTCATCAACCGTCGCGCCGGCACCTCTTCGGCCGCCGGCAATTTCACCATGCCGGGATGGATGAGATCGAACGACCCGACATTCAGCGTCGTCGGCACCTGCACGCGGCCGCCACCTTCGACCAGCCGCTCGACGAAATCGAGACCGGCCTTGCCATGGTAGAGACAACCATCGATATGCGCGCCGGCAATGTCGAGCAGACGACCTGCCCCGATCGCATTGGAAAAGGCGACCAGGATTTTCATGGCAGCAGCCGCTGACAGGCCATGCTCGCCGTCGAGCATGGATCGGTCGCGTGCAGTCAGTTCCAGGGTCATCGGTATGCTCCGGGTCGTGCCCGTCTATGCTGTCCCTGATTGCGGACGGTCTGGCAAGACCCGGTGAGGATCAGTTCGCCGCGATCAACACCGTGCTTTCAGGCGACCAGCGCAGCACGACATCCTGACCTTCTGCCAGCCGTTCCATGCCGGTATTCTGCACAATCACTTTCAACGTCTGACCAGCGCGCTCGACGAAATAGGTGCTGTTGCTGCCGGCGAAGATGCGCTTGGAAACCTGTCCCTTGAGCATGTTGGCGTTGCCATCCGGTGCTCCGGCATCCCTGGCGATGCGGATGCGTTCGGGCCGCACGGCACAGCTCGCCCTGGCGCCGGCGGCAAGCTTGGCACCCACACCAACGGCAATCGCCGTTCCGTCCGCCAGCCGGATGCCATCGCCCGTGCTGTCGCCGCGAAAAATGTTGGCGTCGCCGAGGAAGGTGGCGGCGAACTCGCTCTTCGGCCTGTTATAGATCTCCTCCGGCGGCCCCTCCTGCACCAGCCTGCCGTCGCGCAATATGCCGATGCGGTCGCTCATCGTCAGCGCTTCTTCCTGGTCGTGCGTGACGAAGATGGTGGTGATGCCGATCTCGCGCTGGATGCGCTTGAGCTCGATCTGCATATCGACGCGCAGCGCCTTGTCGAGCGCGCCGAGCGGCTCGTCGAGCAGCAGCACGCGCGGCTTGGTGACGATAGCGCGGGCGAGAGCCACACGCTGCCGCTGCCCGCCGGAGAGTTGGTGCGGCCGGCGGCCACCAAGCTTGCCGAGCTGCACCAGATCGAGCGCGCGCTGCACCTCCGTTGCAATCACCGCCTTGGCCTCGCCGCGCACCGACAGGCCGAAGGCGACATTGTCGGCGACGCTCATATTGGGAAACAGCGCATAGTTCTGGAACACCATGCCGATGCGCCGCTTTTCGACCGGCACCCGCTCGACGCTCTCGCCGCCGATGGTGATGCGGCCCGAATCGGGAAAATCGAAACCGGCAATCTGGCGCAGCAGCGTGGTCTTGCCGCTGCCCGACGGCCCCAGCAGCGCATAGAATCCGCCATCGGCGAAATCGATGGAGACATTGTCCAGCGCCTTGTGTGCGCCGAAACTGCGCGAGACATCAGATACCTGCACGCCGGCCATTATTTCTCTCCGCCGAATTTGAAGAACCGCGCCGTGAGCAGCATCAGCGCCATCGACACGACAATGATGATCGTCGAGACCGCATTGATCTCGGGCGTGAACCCTTTGCGGATCGCGGCGTAGATTTCCACCGGCAGCGTCGTCTGCCCAGGCGTCGCCAGGAAATAGGACACCACGAACTGGTCGAACGACACTGCAAACGCAAACAGCCCTCCGGCAATGACGCCTGGCATGATCCAAGGCAGCGTGACGCGCCTCGTTACCTGCCACTGGTTGGCGCCGAGCGAGCGTGCCGCCTCTTCCAGCTCCGGCGCGAAGGTCTGCAGCCGGGCCGAGACGACGACGATGACATAGGGCAGCGCCAGTGCGACGTGGCCAAGCAGGATCGCATGCAGCCCGCGACCGATGCCGACGCCGAAAAAGAAGATCAGCATCGCCGTGCCGGTGATCAGCCACGGAATGGCGATCGGCGGAAACAACAGCGCCTGCAGGAATTTCTTGCCGCGAAACTCATAGCGATAGAGCGCCAGCGATGCCGCCGAGCCGAGCACGACACAGATGACGGTGGTGATGACGGCGATCTCGACGCTGTTCCAGGTGGCGGCGATCAGCTGGTCGTTCTGCCACAGCGAAGCGTACCATTCGGTCGTCCATTCGAACGGCAATTGGTAGAAGGGCGAGACGTTGAACGACATCAGCGCCATGATGATGATCGGCAGATAGAGGAAGGCGAGCAGCAGGCCGATGTAGAAGCGGCCAAGCCATTCGAGGACGCGGGTCGTCGCCATCACGCGGCCCTCCGCAGCACCGGCGACGCCACCGCCAGGATGACCAGCACCACGGCCAGCAGGATGAAGGAAAGCGCGGCACCGAGCGGCCAGTTGAACACGGCGACGAACTGGTCCTCGATGACCGTGCCGTAGAAGGTGCCGGTGCGACCGCCGAGGATGCGCGGCTCCATGAACGAGCCGACGACGGGGACGAAGATCAGGGCCGCACCCGCGACCAATCCGGGCATCGACAGCGGGATGATCACCCGCTTCAGCACCTGTAGCCGTGAAGCGCCAAGCGAACGCCCGGCCTCAATCAGGGAGTCATCGATCGCCTGCAGCGTGAGATAGCAGGTCAGCACCATGTAAGGCACGTAGGAATGCACCAGCCCGATGATGACGGCTGGATAGGAATACATCAGGTCGATGTTGATCTTGAACGGCAGCACGGCGTTGAGCGCGGTGTCGAGAATGCCGCCCTCGCGCAAAACCATCGCCCAGGAAAAGATGCGCACCAGCCCGTTCGACCAGAACGGCAAGATGACGAGCAGGAAGATCGCCTCGCGGCTGCGCCCCTTCAGCACTTTGGCGAGCACGTAAGCGGCGGGATAGCCGATGACGACGCACCACAGCGTCACTTCGAGGCCAAGCCGCAGCGAGGCCAGCAGCAGTGTCAGATAGAGGCTTTGCGAGAAGAAGGTGGCATAGTTGCCAAGGGTGAATGTCCACGGCTTTCCCGACAGCGGCAGCTCGGTCATGAACGAGAAAAAGACCATGGCCGAGAGCGGCAGGAAGATCGCCACCGTCAGCCAGAGATAGGCTGGTGCCAGCAGCGGCAATGCCGATCTCAGCCCGCTTCGCGACGCTGTCGCAGCTGCCATGATACCCTCCCCCAGGATTGAAACGCCAGCCGGCGCGAACCGCCGGCTGGCCGGGATGTTGGCTCTATTTCACGTCGACCTTCAACTGCTGCCACAGCGCCAGATAGGCTTCGCGCTGGGCATCGGTGATCGGCGCCTGGAACTGGATGCGTTTGGCCACCTCGGGGTCGCCCATGACCTTGCGGTTGAAGGCATCCTCGGGCAGCGCTTCCACCGCCTTGGTGTTGGCGGAGACAGGAGCACCGACCTTGGTGACCCATTCGACGTAGAATTTCGGGTCGATCATGTAGTTGATGAAAGCCTCGGCGCCGGCGACGTTCTTGGCGCCGACCGGAATGGAAAACGCGTCGAGCCAGGCGACGGCACCCTCCTGCGGCACGACCAGAGAGACCGGCAATTTGAAATGCGTCTTGGCGCGATCGGCCGAGCCGCTCCAGTAGGTGCCGATGTCGATCTGGTTGGAGGCGACCATCTGGTTCCAGTCGTTCTCCGAACTCCAGAAGGTCTTGATCTGCGGCATCAGCGAGGTGAGCTTCGCCTTGACCGCATCCATATCCTTGATGTCGTTGATGTTCTGGCCCGTTGCGATGGCGCCGAACTGCACCGCTTCGACGGCATCGTCGCGAATGACGACGCGGCCCTTGTGGGCGGCATCCCACATCTCGGCGATACTCGTCGGCGGCTTGTCGAAGGATTTGTCGTTGATCGCGAGCGCGGTGAGGCCCCACACCCACGGCACGCCATAGACCTTGCCGTCATGGACGAGCATCGGCGATCCCGCCTTGTCCTTGCTGATGTCGGCGTAGTTCGGCAATTTGGAGACGTCGATCGGCTGGATCAGTTTGCCGTCCATCGCCTGGTCGTTGAAGGCGGCATTGATCATGACCACGTCGTAGAGACCGGGATTGGTCCGGATCTTGGTCAGCATTTCCTGTTCGGAATTGAAGAAGTCGTTGACGACCTTGTTGCCGGTCGCTTTTTCGAAAGCCTCCACCGCCCATGGTTCGTCGGCGCCGTATCCCTTCCAGTTGAGCACATGCACTTCGTCAGCCTTGGCGGCGAATGCGAGTGCGGAGGTAAAGACGGCAGTCGCCGTCAGCAGAGCAGTCAAGTCAGGCATGCGCATGGTTGGTTCCTCTCTGTGGGTTTGCCCGATTCCCGGGCTTGTCAGGCTTTCCAGCTGTTATGCATTGGCCTTCTGTGTCCGGCCTGCTCCCGACGGATCGGCGGCATGGCTCAGGAATGTCTGGATTTGGTGGTCGGTCGGCGCCGACGAGCCGCCATGGCGGGTGACCGATATGGCCGCTGCCGCATTGGCATAGCGCGCTGCCTCGAAGGGCGGGATGCCGCGCGCCAGCGCGCTGACGAAAGCACCGATATGGGTGTCGCCAGCGCCATTGGTGTCGATGGCGGTGACCTTGAAGCCGGCAACGGTCTGCGCCGTGCCGTCGGCCAACCTGATATGGCAACCCTTTGCCCCGGAGCGGATGACCACGCCCGCTGCCTTCGGGCAGTGGTCGCCCAGCAGCCGTACCGCGAGGCCCTCGACATCGCCTGGGCCGGCAATCTCGGCGGCTTCCGTCGTGTTGCAGCTCAGCCATGTGGTGCGGGCAAGCACCCGCGACAGGATGGGACGCGGAATGTCCGTGATGACCGGCGTCGGGTCGAAGACGAAGGGAATACCTGTCGGCAGCGCCTCGATCCAATCAGTGAGCGCATCGCGGCTCTTGGGGTAGCTCAGCGTGTAGCCGGAGGTGAACACCCAGTCACCCGGTGCCACCGCGACCGGCGCCATCATGTCGAGGCTGAGAACGCTCTCCGCACCAGGCCACGACACGAAGGTGCGTTCGGCGTCGCTCGAAATCATGGCGACGCAGTTGCCGCTGTCCATCACGGGCGATGGCGGCGTCAGTGTCTCGATACCCTCGGCTATGAAAGCAGCGCGCAGGAAATCGCCATTGGGCCCGCTGCCGAGTTGGCCGCCGAACACCACCTGCATGCCGGTGCGGCTGGCCGCGACCATCATGTTGAAGCCGCCGCCGGCGACCTGGGCAAAGCTCGATGCCGTCTTTTCCATGCCGGGCGCCGGCAGGGCGTCGATGCGGTAGACATAGTCGACCACGGCACTGCCGACATGGACGAGACGGCCGCTCATTCCGCCGCGTCCTTGCCGGAACCGATTTTCGCCATCCTTGCGGCCACCAGATCGGCGGCGAGCGCGCGAACCTCCGACATGTCGAGGCCGACAAGCCGGGCGATATGCTGTTGCGGCAATCGGGAAAAACCGCTGCAGGCGCCGGCCATGCCGGCGGCGATGGCGCCGATCGTATCGGTGTCGCCGCCGAGATTGGCGCTGATGACGGCTGCTTGCCATGGGTCGCCACGCGCGACTTCCAGCACGGCGAAGGCCGCCGGAACGGATTCCTGGCTGGCGACGCCGGTGCCAACCAGATCGGTGATCAGCCGGATCGCATCCCTGATCGCCTTGCCGTGCACGATGTCTTGCGCCCAGACGATGCGCGCGGCGATGTCGCCGCCGGTCACCCAATGTCCGAGTGTCGCCCCTCGCCTCGCCGCCGCGACCGCGCTGGCGGAAGCGTCGCGCCAGCCACCGCCGGCGACGCCGCGGCTGACGGCTGCCGCAACGGCAGCGGCGGAGGCGATGGCAATCGAGGTGTTGTGCGTGGCCCGGCAGGTCTCAGCCACCTTGCCGACGAACCCTTCCAACGGTTCGAGCGGCATCATGATGCCGACCGGCGCGATACGCATCGCCGCACCATTGGTGTCGCCGCTGCGCCCCGCTTCCTCAGCCGGCACACCATTGTTGATGGCATCGATTGCGCGTTTGGTCGATGGCCCCAAAAGGTCATAGCTGCCACGCGCCTTAACCTCGCGTTCCCAGTCGAGCAGCGCATTGACCCAGCGCGCGTGGTCGAAACGGTCGCCGGATTCGACCAGGATGCGGCCGAGCAGCAACGCCTGCTCGGTATCGTCGGTGATGGTGCCGGCGGCCAGTCCCTTCGACACCGGATGATCCGGGAAAGGCTCGATGAAATCCTCGACATGGCCGTAGAGTTCGGCAATGCGAACCGGCGACAGAAGCTGCGTCGGCATGCCGAGCGCATCGCCCAGCGCTCCGCCGACAAGCGCCCCCATGGCGCGGTCAATAGCCTTGCTGGTTGCATCCGACATCGCTCAGAACCTCATATGCAGCGCAAAATGCGCCGGATTGAGCAGGCTGGTGACGTACTCGATCGGCCGGTCGTCGGCGGCGCGCGTCAGCCGGCGGCCACGCAGGAAAGGCGTGCCTTGCGGGCAGCCGAGGATGGCCGCATCCTCGGCATTGAGCATCTCGATCTCGACCCATTCCTCGCCATGGTCGGGAATGAGGCCGGCGACGCGCAGCGTCTGGTGCAGCGAGCCCTCGCGCAATCCGCGCAACGGTACGTCCTCGAGCTCGGAGGACAATGGCAACCGGCTGCGCTCGATGGAGATCGCATGGCCGTCGCTGGCGTTGGTGCGCACCCGGTCGACGGCGATGAAGAACGGGCTTTCGATGCCAAGCAGCGCAGCCAGATCGGGGTCTTCGATGACCTCCAGCCGCAGCGTCCGCGTCTCGGCATTGGCGCCGGCATCGGCCAGCGCGCGCGACCAGCCGATCGAGTCGTCGACCGGCTTGCCGTCGAAGGTGACGAACGAGCCGATACCAACCTTGGTCGTGATCAGCCCGCGGCTGGACAGTTCCTCGAGGCCTTTGCGGACCGTATTGCGGCTAACGGAGAAGCGCTGGACGAGTTCGTTCTCGCTTTGAAGGCGGTCGCCGAAACCGAGGACGCCGGAACGGATCTCATGTTCGAGGACGGTGGCGATCTGCTCGGGCTTGCCCCTGCCGGGAGACAGTTGAACCGCGCGCCGCTTCATAAGGGTACCTGTTCAATGAACCTGTATAATCCTGTTCAATACCGAGGCCCGGATGCTATGTCAACAGATGCCGAAGACTGACCAACAGGCAGCGAAATGTGCGGAATAACCGTGCAGGGCGTGCCGAGAGGCAGGTCAATAGCCCTGAAAAGCCGGTCGGCGATCGCCAAAAAGGGGCATACATCAAGGGGATGGAGCCAGATCCTGATTCAATTTCACCAGGGGCAGGCTACGGGATCGACACCTCACGCGGTTCGACGAGGATGTCCGCCTCGATAGCGGCGTTGATGAACGCCGCTCTTGCCGCCGAGACTTCTTTCTTTCCCTCGAGCACGGCCAGACAGGCCTTGCGGGCAACCATATGCTTTTGCCCGGTCGCAACCGGCCAGCGGTTCAGCAGGATGTCGGCAGCCTGAGCGACCCGCTCCACGTTGAAGATCGAGTTTCGCGATCGGCCGAGCGCAATCCTGACCGGCTCATCGAAACGCTGATCTTGCACGATGCCACTCCCCAAAGTCGGCATTCATCGATTCGCGGCCTTCAACCCCGAGCAATGTGATAGGTTCTGCGCCAAAGGTGCAAGATGTCCGATTCCAGTGGCCAGAAAAATCCCAGGCTGATCGTCGTGGTCGCGTTCGATCGCGGTGAGGATGGCGAGTTGTTCCCAGCCTTTGGACCCGCCGACCAGCAGAGCGAGGATCGCGCCATACGCACCGCCAGGGCTCTGACGGCAAAGCATTCCGGCGTCATCGCCTGGAGCCGTGAGGCCGATCCGACGCTGGGCGAATATGGTCCGCCGAACACGCTCTTCGTCAGCGGTGACGTGCCTGACATGGAGTAGTCGACTGGCGCCAGCATCTGAACGCCTCGCCCATAGGGTTTGATGCGAGCCGGTTTTGCCTCGCCAGCAAGCAAAAGCCCGCTACGGTGAACCGGAGCGGGCCTTGGAGGAGGACAAGGGGTGGGACCCTCTCCTCTTGTTTCCACGGGGGGGTGTGGACCGCAATGACCATACGAAAGTTTTGCAGAGTGCAGGATCACAAGCCGGCTTACCTGCATCACAATCCGGTGCACGCCGACATTGGGGCGCTCACGAGATTGCGATCAGTTGGCGATAACCCGGCTAGATGCGCCCGAGCACGACAAGCACGATGACGATGAGCAGCACGAGCCCAAGGCCGCCGCCGCCATAAGAGCCGGTGCCGTAGGGTTGAACGTCGCAGCTGCGATGTTCAAAAGACGAGCGCTCCAAAGGCCTACCGTTCCGCGATTGTGGCGGGCATCGCGCGCGGAAGAAGTCTCGCCAGCAACAGAAACGGCCATCCTGGTGATGGCAACCAGAATTTAATTCCGGCACGCCTGTGGACCGCAGAAAGCCCACCAGTGTGGTGGGCTTTCCGATCGGCCGGAGATGGCGAGAAGCCGATTGCAGAATCAACTACGCGAGATAGTGAGTTTCAGCTTCACAGAGAGAATACTGAAATTGAAGGGTGGTATATATATCAACAAAATTTCTGAAATAAACGCCAGTAAAAGTGGCAATATTAGCTTGCACAAACAATGCGCAGGTCTATAGACGATCGAACGTTGCCAGTGTGGTTGCAGACCGAACGATTCTGCGCGCCGGGGCGCTTGTCAAACGACGCCGTAGAACAGCCTGTAGTGGACGCGCTTCATATAGTCCCGATACTCCGGCGTGACGGCCAGCAGCGCCTCTTCGCGCAGGATGCGGTGCACCTGGAAGAAGGTGATCACCGCGTAGACGGCTAGATTGTAGAAGGAAAAGGCCGACAGCAGGAACAGGAGATGGCCGGCAAGATAGCCGGCATAGATCGGATGCCGCACCAGACGGTAGGCACCGCCTGTCATCACGCCGCGATTGCCCGGCAGAATGGCGAAAGAACGCCCCAGCGATATCTTTCCCCAGATCACGAACCCCAACGCCAGGGCCTGCAGCGGCGCCGCAACATGGACCGGGATGATGGCCACGCCCGGCTCCAGGTCGATGAAACCGACACCGAAGCTGGCGATCACGGAGACAACCACCGTGAGCGGGTTCCAGTCGCGAACCTTCGGCCGACGCGACAGAAGCAGCCAGGTAAAGGTCAGGATCTCGGAAATCGCCACCAGCGCCACATTGATGCGCGTCGGGTCGAGCATCAGGTGATACACGCCGCGGTAGACGAACATGCCCGCGAAGGCCAGCGCGCATATCCGAAAGAAACCTTCCCGCAAGTCCACCAGGATCTCGCGCTTTCGGGCTGCGGACAGGATCCTGCCGTCACTGACGTGCGAAAGCGCCTCGCTTTTTGATATGAGCAATGCAGACACCCCAATGATCCCTCAGGGCGACCTTTGCA